>JADLFC010000144.1 GCA_020845775.1 Deltaproteobacteria bacterium | reverse complement strand
TTATAGCATTTACAAAAAGGATTTTTGTAAATGCTATAAACAGCAAGTGCGTAAGCACTTGCCAATAAACAACAAATACCGTTTCCAAAAAGTAAAATATTTAACTTACTTTTTGGAAACGGTATAGTGGTTAGCGAAAAATTGACGCTCAAATTTTTCATATTGAGCCTATTGCTCAAATACCGCAAGTAGCGGATAAGTAATATGCTATTTTTTTGAGGGCAGGTAATGTGGTCTTAGCAATCATAAGCAGTTAATAATATGGCAGAAAAAGAACAATCTGAATTTAGGGTGGTAGATAAACGTCGATTCTCGGAGAGTGGGGACGTGCGCGAGGGCGTGATAGATGAAAGGAGGGATGAGAAGAAGCAAGTTGCAGATAGTGGCAAGGCACAACATTCAGCCACTACGGCAGCGTGCGATGCCGCGAGTGAGGCGGCTAATCTGAGAGCTGAAAGCAGACGGCCGACAGAAAGGAGCGAGGTGCGCGGGGAGATGCCAGCAGTGGATTTTTCCTCGTTTGTGGTAAGTTTGGCAACGCAGGCAATGGTGATGTTGGGAGAGCTTCCCAATCCGGAAACAAGGGTAAAGTCCTTTAATCCCGAGGTAGCAAGGCATACGATTGACATTATTTCCATGCTTGCTGAAAAGACAAAAAACAACCTCACTGTGGAAGAAGAAAAAATGGTAGGCGAGATACTCGCCAGTTTGAGAATAGCTTATGTCGATAGAGTTAGGGCAACGAATAATGATGCGAAGGTTGGATAGTTTTTCAATGGCTAGGCGGTGGCTTGTGTCACGAGTGATTTTGCTTCTTGGCGCGTTATTGCTGCCGCTTAATTATTCTTGGGCTGATAATGGCAAGTTGTGGGTAGATAGCACCTCTCAGGAGCCTCTAATTAACTTGCAGTTGCCGAGCTTTGCGCCGATTATAGATAAGTTAAGTCCAGCGGTGGTAAACATTTCGACCGAAGGAAAAGAAACTGCCCCAAATTCACTTCGCGGCGGTCAGCCTGGATTTGGTTTGCCCAATCAGCCGCCCGACTCGCCGTTTGAGTTTTTTTTCCAATTCCCAATGCCTCCACAGCAACCTCGAAGTTTTTCTAGTTTGGGTAGTGGTTTTGTCATTCACCCAGATGGGTATATCGTAACGAATAATCATGTTGTCGATAAAGCTTCTAAGATCGTCGTTCGCTTTCGCGATGACAAGACTGAGTACGATGCCAAGCTCATTGGCAAGGATCCAAAAACGGATCTGGCATTAGTAAAAGTGGAGGCACCCAAAAAATTACAATCTGTGGTGCTCGGCAATTCGGACTCCTTGCAGCCAGGGGATTGGGTCATTGCTATAGGCAATCCATTTCGCTTAGGTCATACGGTGACTGTAGGCATAGTGTCTGCTACTTCGCGAAAAGTAGGCGGGCCATATGACGATTTTATTCAGACAGACGCTTCGATTAATCCTGGAAATTCCGGTGGGCCGTTATTTAACGCTAATGGCGAGGTAGTAGGTGTAAATACTGCTATTTATTCCCCAAGCGTTTTAGGGTCATCGGGTTTTAATGTAGGCATTGGCTTTGCCATTCCCATTAATATGGTTAAGGGGATTATGACTCAACTGCATTCGAGCGGCAAGGTAATGCGTGGGTGGTTAGGGGTGTTAATACAGCCAGTTTCTTCGGATGTAGCGGAGGCTATGGGTTTAAGCACGGCTGAAGGTGCTTTAGTGGCTGATGTCGTTGACAAGAGTCCGGCGATGGAAGCTGGAATTAAGCGTGGAGATGTCATTACGAAGTATGACGGAAGGATAGTGACTGAAAACGACGACCTTCCGCTAATGGTTGCTGACACTCAAATCAACAAGACGGTGTCGGTTGAGGTTATTCGGGATAAGAAGCCAAAAATAATATCCGTAAAAATACGCGAACTCGTTGAACAAGATGAGCTCGACGAATTAGCTCAGGGGCAAGAAAGCAAGTTAGGCCTAAGCGTTCAGGATATCACGCCGGACTTAGCGAAGGGCTTAAACCTAGAAGATACTAATGGAGTTATTGTGTCTCAGGTGGTGCCAGAAAGCGCTGCAGAAAAGGCGGGACTTAGGAGGGGAGATATCGTTTTAGAGGTTGGAGGAAAGCCTATTAGCTCTTCAGAAGAATTTAGCAAGGCTACGAAGGATGTAGTTTCTGGCAAGCCGATGCTGTTACTGGTTAAGCGAGGAGACAACACAATCTTCCTGACGATTAAGGTTGAGTAGGAAGGCAATAGTAGCGATGGGTAGAAGGACGGAGCCGCAGCGTGTCTGGTTTTGGAGCGTATTTTTTTTCTCGTCGCTTTTTGCTGGTGGTTGTGTTTTCGGTGGGATTTCTGAGGTCGAGGAGGTGGAGGAAACTTCCACTCCTGATTCATCGTGGACTGACGCGATTGCCAATGAATTGTCTGGCAATTTTGAAAAAGTTCGACCAGTGGAGATTGTCGATAAGCGCCGCTGGGCAGAATTAAAGAACCGGGGTGACTATATCGTAAATGCAGCTGCGGCTTGTGGAGCTTGCCATGTGAGGCAAGATAATGGCGAAAGGACAGGAGTTGCGGGGCTCGAAAAATCTCTCGCCGGTGGGCGCCGAATCGAGGATCGCTTTGGCGAGGTAACTGTTCCAAACATCACTCCAGATATGGCAACTGGCCTTGGGGCGTGGAACGTAGCTGAAATAAAGAGAGCTATCCGCGCGTCGATCGATAATCGCGGGCAGCCGTTATCCATTGATGCTCATAGGGGTTATCGCTGGATGAGCGATGAAGATGCAACGGCCATAGCTGTCTATTTGTCCGCTTTAGCGCCTGTAAGGAACGAGATAGCGCGCAGATCTCTTGGTACATTGGAGCGGCGTAAATTTGGGGTAATTTCGCAGCATCGAGATATTCAAGGCTATGTGCCGCAAGTTGCGCCGCGGCGGGATGCTTATTATGGGCGCTATTTAGCGCATAATCTTTCGCGCTGTTACCTTTGCCATACGGGTAGCAAGAGTTTGTTTTCGTCCAGTGAGGATTTCGCTGGCTCGAGTGATGATCTAAATTACAACATAGTTTCGCACCTAGATCTTAAATTTCCAGAGAGCACGCCCGATATTCGCGGAACTTTAGAAACTGGTTTAAAGGCTTGGTCTAAGGCCGATATTGCAAAATATTTATCTACTGGTGCTTCGCCCAAAGGCAAGCAAAGCGATCCCAGGTTATGCCCATGGGATTATTTTAAGGATATGAGTGCTGACGATAAGGAGGCCATCGCTGCCTATTTAAAGACCTTGTAGTTTCGGCATTTTTTGCGCGCGACGAGGCGCGTTTTTGCTTCGGTAGTGATTTACCTAGTTCTATGTTGTTAGCCATTGAAACGAGTTGTGATGAAACTGCAGTTACTCTTTATGCGAGTGAGGCTGCTGCTCGTTTGGATAGTTCTAAGATATTAGTTGAGTTAATTTCTTCCCAGGTAGACTTACATAAACCTTACGGCGGCGTGGTCCCAGAAATTGCGGCAAGAAACCATATTGCAACGCTTCCGATGTTAATTACTAAGGCGTTTTTGCAAAGTGGCACTACAGTTAAAGATGTTAGCATGGTTGCCGCTACTCGTGGTCCTGGGCTTAAGGGCTGCCTTTTAGTCGGCTTGGGAATGGCAAAGGCTATAGCATTTAGTCGAAAAGTTCCACTGCTTGCGCTTAACCATTTGGAAGGGCATTTGTTTGCTTGTGAGTTTATGGAAGGGCATCTTCGCCCAAAACTTCCCATGCTAGCTTTACTAGTTTCTGGCGGGCATACGATGCTAGTATCTGTGCCTAAGTTTAGAGAGTATAAGGTTTTAGCGAGCACTCGCGATGATGCCGCCGGAGAAGCGTTTGACAAGATAGCAAGTATTTTGGGCCTTCCATATCCAGGAGGGCCTGCATTATCTCGCGAGGCTACAAGTGGCAATGCCAATTCTTTTAGTTTACCGGTAGGTCTAAGGGAGAATAACACGAGTTTTAGCTTTAGTGGGCTAAAAACTGCGGTAGCGCGCACGGTGGCAAAGCTCGGTGGCTTAGAGGGGGTAAGAGAGAAGGGACTAGTTGCGGATTTAGCGGCTTCCAGTGAGAGAGCAATAGTAGAGGCGCTAAAAGTAAAAGTCGCTGCCGCTTTAAAGTCGCTTAGACCGCAGTCTTTTTTGTTAACGGGCGGAGTAGCTGCAAACCTGCTTCTAAGAGAGGAGCTAGCTCAGGTTTGTGCTGACCAAGACGTGCGCTTCTCTGTTCCGCCGTTTAAGTGGTGCACGGACAATGCCACTATGATGGCAGCTCTTGCAGCTTCTATCATCAAGCACAATCCTAATTTGTATGGAAGCGAGTGGCGAGCTGCCGAGCACCCAGGGTATTTGGGCCCCGGCGTAGCCATTGAGGTTGGTGCTGTGGCGAGATGGCCGCTAGAAGAAATTAGTGGCGTATAGGCGCCCCAAAAAATTGTCCTCGGAGCCTCAATGCGAGCACAGAGACTCTTAGGCTAATTTTTTGGCGTCAGACGTCAAGGCGGAGTTACGGCACTCACTTAGTTTGCGCAGCAGGTGCGGTTGTGTCAGTAGGTTTAGAATCAGTTGCTGGTTGCTCGCTTAGTTGTTTTCTAAAATTGTCCTCGAAGGCAGTTAACTTTTCTTCAACTAGTTGCATGGTTTTTTCTATGCCTTCTTCGACGTTATCGAATTCAAAAGCTCCGATGGCGGAAAGAATGCCGACAGCATCATCGTAGCCCTGTTTTATCCCGCCTCTAATGGTCTGCATAAACGAATCCAAAAGCTCCTCTCCCTGTAAATTAGGATTCTGCTTCTGGTAGATACTGAATAGCGCTGTCGTGCCGTCTACTATTCGTTGCGCAGTGGCTTCAGGCGTGTGCTCCTCGGGTTTTAGCGAGGCGATGCCCTGAGGAAGATCGCTTTTAAGTATCCCGTTTAATTTCCTTATAACTTCGTCGCCAAGAACTGTAAGACTCTTGTAGATTTTCTTCATGTCTACATCTACTTTGTCTCGGCCCGACTCCGATGCAGCGGATCGGCCCCTTTTTGCCTTCTTCGTCCTTATCGAATCGAGGAGAGAAATTTTTGTTTCCGCGGCGGATTGCTTGTTAACAGACGCGTGAATTGACGCAGCACTATTTATGTTACTCATCGTTGCCTCCCTGCCTGAGTAGTTCATTCCCTTGTTGGCCAGGTAGGGTAGCAGTCATGGAAACCAAGCAAAGGCCGTTGCCAAAAACCTCGTCAGGGGCGTTTGGCAACGGCCCTCAGTAAGCCATGACGCTACGACCATACCGCCAGAGCTGTTAATTAGCCAAAAATATTGGTCAAATTGACCACAAAACCAAGGTATATAATGTGTTATTTGAGCTATCGGCGTAGAACAAATAAATCTTGAGGACTTTTATGAGCCTCCAATGAGAGCAGAGGTTTATTAGTATTATTTTAATTAATTAGGACTTAGGCCATCTATATGCACATAACCATGGTCTGGTCGTAAAATTTCTACCCAATTGCCGACTTGCGAAACAGATCGAATGACAGCACCGTCCGAAAATTCCCCCATGCGTTTGCTTTTTTCGCTTGGCTTTGAATGCAATATGGCTCCATTTCGCTTAACTCGCCATTCTTTTAGGTCTCTGCCTTTGTCATTCCCATGGTTGCTATCTCTTTTAGTATTATTTGCGCTCCAATCGAAATCGTCGTCTCCCGTTGTGCGTTGCTCATCTACCGTTAACGCGCCGATATTCGCTCCAGCGCCAGAATTAAAACGAGACATCGCTTGAGGTAATAAGCGTTCCAATCGCTCCAAACGATCGCTTGGAGATGGATGCGTTGAAAAAAACTCGACATTGTTTGCAAACATTGGGTCATCTTGAAAGCGCCGCCAGAAATTTATCGCGGCCTCGGGATTAATCTTAGCATCCGCCATTAAAAAAAGCCCAATTTGGTCAGCCTCTAATTCCTTCTCTCTCGAATAAGGGTTCATCAAGAGTCCGCTTCCAAGTTCCTGCGTAAGCTGAACTGTTATGTCGCCAAGATTCTGCGCTAACATTGGGTCTTTTGTGGCATGCGTAACAGCTATGCCTGCCGCAATAGCTCCGGCTCCAATAAGTATTCTTCGCAGCTGTTCGCTTGGATCCTCAGCAGTATGCTCCGCTATGACGTGCGCCATCTCATGCGCAATAAATGTAGCAATTTCGTCATCGCTCTGCGCCACATCTAATAAACCCGACCACAAAAAAACGTGATTCCCTCTTGTGGCTGCAGCATTTTTTACATCTGGCGCCTTAAATATAAACACATGCCAGGGATCCTTACCAGCACCAGCGGCTCCAGCTAAACGATCCACGATGTCCGTTACCTTGTCTAATCGAGGATCATTTGGATCTAATTCGTACTCTTCGCTAAGGCTAGTTAAAATCTCATGGCCATACTGTTCATCGGAAATCGAAGGTGCCTTAGGCGTAGGAATTTCGCCGGGAGGACGAGGTTGATGTTGGGGCGCGCAAGCAGCAAGTAGGGACATCAACCCGAACAATATTGCCGCTAATAACCTAGTAACCCTGACAAAAGATATGAACATAGTGGTATTCTACATCAACTAAGCAAAGTCTGCACCAGCGATCAAATAGCCTCCCAAACATCCCAGTAGTATAGTTGCAGTCCATGCCGCCGGAAAGGCCGGTATTAGCTCGGCTGCGCCGAGCGAAGTGCTAAAGGCATGAACGAAATAGTATCCAAATCCTAAGGAAATGCCAGCGATAAAACTTTTCGTAAGACTCCCAGAACGCGCCGGCAAAAGGGCAAAGGGGAATGCGACGAGAATCACGATTACCGTAATAAGAGGAAAACTAAGTTTTGCGTTTAGATCGACTAAGTATTTTGATACAGCTCCACCTTCGCGCTGGAGCTTTTCTATGTAATTACCGAGCTCCCAGTAACTCATGGTTTCTGGGCGCAGCTTTATTTCATAAAAATCCTTTGGCTTTTCAGATATTACCAGAGGAAGAGTTTGGAATCGAGAAACATTTGGTCGCCCTTCTAAGTTAAAGGAAGTCTCTACGACATTCTTCATTAGCCATCTCATCGCGGGGCCTTTCCAGACTACTTCCTCGGCATCGATCCGTCCGGCTAAAGCAAAGTTATCTGTCATTTCGAATATCGTAACTCCCTGCAGCGTAGCAGAGCGGGAATCGTAGAAATCGATGCTGTAAAATTTGTTGTCCTTGCGATACCAAAAATTTGCCTTGCTAACTTTACCAGTTTGGGCCTTCTTGCGGATGTCAAAATTGTAAATCTCCTCCACTCGGTTCGTTGCCCACGGAACTATGGTTTCGCCGCTAATAAACATAATCGCTGAGATTAACGCGCCAATGCATATTAGTGGTAGCGCAATCCGAAACATGCTTACGCCGCAAGCTCGCATAGCTGTTAATTCAGATTTTTGAGCTAACTGCCCTATGCTGACTAGCGTGGCAATCAGCACTGCTACAGGCGTCATTAGGTGAGCGATTAGTGGTATCTTAAATAGCATATAACTAGCTATTTGCGCGAAGGTAGCGTATTCCTTAAAAAAAAGGTTAATGCGCTCAAAAAGATCGAAAACAAAAAATATAGAAAGGGAGACAGCTAGACATAGAACGAGTGCATTGAGAAATTGCCGCACAATATAGCCTTGTAGAATGTTAAACAAGAATACTTTGTTCATTGTGCTTGTGCGGTTAGCGATTTGCCTTGCGAAGTGCGCAAATGCGCAAGACCTCTTGCTATAGCTTCCGTTACAGCGAGCCATCGTTCGCTCTCAACCATCCTAAATAAGTAAACCGCTAGCAACCCTATACATGTATTGGGAAACCACATGCATAGCCAAGTAGGCAGAGCATTTTTCTCGGCTATAGCGGAGGAAAGTGCCAACGATATGTAGAATAACATGATGATGAGCAAACCTAGAGAAATGTTAGCCGTTAGTCCATATCCGAATCCACCGCGACTTGACTGAATGCCAAGAGCCATGCCCAAAAAGACCACAATTAGGCAAGCCGTAGGGACAGCAAAGCGAGAATGCCACTCTATATCATAGCTCAATAACTGTTGGCGCTGTTCGTCAGATTGAGGAGCTGGGAGGGATTCAAGCTCGTGGCGCAAGGCATTTAGTTCGACGAGAGACATCTCATCGCTCTTCTTGCCACGGCTGCTTGCTTCTCCGGCCAAGAGTTCCTTTTCGCTTAAGTTGAGATTGTTTACGTTAAAATCGGTCAAATTATAGTTCAGTCCTACGCCTTCATGGATCGCCCCATTGAAGAGTCTAAGAGAAAGCGTTCGCGCGCTGTCATCGGCAATAATATTTCCGTACTTTGCTATGAAATTTCGAACCACTTCGCCACGGCGATCCGAGATGATTAGATTCGTTAACCGAGTGCTGCTTGGGTCTATCTTTTCGGCAAATATGGTGAGATCGCCTAAATCGTTGAATACTCCTGCTAACAAACCAGCGCTTGCTCTGGTCTTTGCAATTTCAAAAAGCCCCACGCCGAGGCGATAATTCGCTAGAGGTCTAATCCAAAGACTTAAAGTTAGCGAAATGAAAAATGCAATCAGGGCAAAGGAAAAAGCTGGGATCGCGAGTCTTCTTAAACTTACGCCACAGGAACGCATGACAATTAATTCGCTATCTGCGCTAAGTCTCCCGAACGCAATAATACAGGAAAGAAGCAGTGACATTGGGATGGCTATTTCCAGAAAGCGCGGTACGACATAGGAGAACAAGACAAGAACGTCGCCTATCGCAACGTTTTTGTTAATTACTAGATCGACAAGTTTGAGGATGCGGACCAGAAACAATATGCCCGTGAAGACAAAAAGCGAAACGAGAAACGGGGTAGCAATTTCTAAAAATACGTAGCGAGAAAGTATCGTAACCGGAAACTTAGGTAAGCGATGTAACGGCGAGGGCGTCTTTTCGTCAATGCTTCTTAGTTGCAGTGCTTTTGTAAACCCCATAGCAGTTACTAACCCTCCGGGATGCTATTCGAAGGGTTTACTCTACAGCTGACCTAACACTCTCAAAAAATTTTAATGCTGCGTAGTAGATCTCTGTTGAAGCATTATGGCGAACTATGACGGCGAGTCCGCTCTACATCTTTGCGGCGCTTCTTCTGAGCTTCTTTGTCTTTTCGCTTGCGCTTCTCGGAAGGTTTTTCATAAAAGCGACGAGACTTTAGCTCCTTAAATAAGCCTTCCCGAATGAGCTTGCGCTTTAGTATGCGCATGGCCTTTTCTAAATTGTGGTCAACTGTAATTTCCGTCATACCTATACTATTTGTTATTACTCAAAAATATTTACTAATTTTATGAGCGTGTAGTAATACACGCCCTTTCTTCCTCTTATCCTAATTAGAGAGGTTGCGGGCTGCAAACCCACCGTATCTTGTCTGTTTTTTCTATAAAAGGCAATCCGTTAGCCATAAATCTTTTGAAAAATAACCATCTGGGACATTGAGGTTGCTCAACATTAAATGTATAAAAGGACTCTTGCTTTTAGGAAAGGAGGCAATGGTTTGTTTCTTAGTGGTTTGTTTCGCAGCGGTTCTAGCTATCACTGATTCGACAAAAAAAATGTTGACAAAAACAATGAGGAGATGTTCGTTATGGAAAAAGGTGACAGAGTAGATTCGGGGAGACAGTTGGACGAGGCGGTGTCGTTGTTATCTATGTTGGAGTATCTTTTGGGAAGCCTTTCGCAGCAGATGCCGGCGTCGGCATCGGTGCCCTGGACCGGTATGATGGCGACTTTGCGTAACAGCAGAGAAACTAAGGATATAGGAGAAGCGATAGATCTATTGGCTATGTTGGAATATCTTTTTGGTTCGGTATCCCAGCAGAATCCAAGTTTGGGGTTGGCACCGTGGGGTGGTGTTATCCTAACTTTGAGGAATTGCAAGGAGACTTTGCGTCAGGCACGAGATGTCATCGCGCCATCTCATTATATGCCCAGGCCAAACTATGTGGCACAACAGGAGAGTGGGCGGACGGCGACTTTAGCAGATCGGGTTAAGCAGATTCCAAATACTGGATCGCGTGCACGAGAGCTACTTAGCAACGTAAATAGTCCTGCTGGCAAGAGTGCTGGCTCGACATCTGGCAATGCTGCTGATACTGAGGAGAGGAGCGAAGCAGTCGAGCATTAACTCTAGTGTTTATTGAGCACTGTTTCAAGGAACCTCGACGCGGCGAATAAGGGAAGACGTTTGTAATGAATTATCTTTGTCGGGTTGAGGTTTCCCCTCACAAGAATTTTCTAACAAGAGAATCGCAGTCGGTTCTCTTTCTTTTTGTAATCTATCTACTTGTTGGATGTAGTTCGCGGGCTGCGACTACTGGCATCACTAATGCTGGTGGGACGTTTGAGAAAAACATTATTGAAGAACAAATTGCTAGGGCCAAAGGGGCCGATGCCGAAGTTGCTGAGACATCGAAATCTTACTACTACTTTTTGCTGGGCGAGCTAGCGCTGCATCGAGAGCGGTACGACGAGGCTTTGGCGAATTATAAATTGGCGAGCGAACATGAAACTGAGCCAGCACCAGTACTTAGGAGTCGGCTCGCACAACTATATGTTCGGAAGGGGGAGCTTAGGTTAGCGCTTGAGGAGCTAGATAAGATATCTGATCTAGCTGTTGAATCTTCCGTGCATGGGGAGAATCTAGACGTCCTTCGTCTAAAGGCAGGTATCTACGCTTCGTTAAACAATCGCGATAAGGCGGTAGAGATATATCGCCAGCTCATTCTTCTTGAGCCAGAAAATCAGGACAACTATGTATTGCTTTCTAGCCTTTATGCCCAATCTTCCGACTACGATAAGGCTAAGGCTGTATTGGAAGAACTAATTGCCGCTTCCCCCGAAGCATCTGCTCTGGCCTATTATTATATAGCTCGCATCTCTGAGTCGCGCGGTGCCTTAGAGGAAGCGGAGGAGTTCTATGCAAAAGCAGTTAAGCTAAATCCAGATGCAGAAGCTATTCAGATAGATTATGCACGAACTTTGGCGTTAAGGGACAGGCGGGACGAAGCAATTGAGAAGTGCGAGTCAATTCTCGCAAAAAATCCCCAAAATGTCGTAGCAAGAAGGCTTTTGGGGCAGCTTTTGTGGGAGGGGCAAAAGTTTGAGGAGGCACTTAAGGAGCTAGAAGAGCTGAGGAGCCTGGAGAAGGATCCAACTGAAACGAGGCTAAAAATTGCTTTAATTAAGCTCGAGCGAAAGGACTTTGCAGGGGCCGAGGTGGAGCTAAACCTTATCTTAGCAGTCCATCCTCAAAACTCTACTGCAAGGTATTTTTTAGCATCTGTTTATACCGGCATGGGCAAAGATGAAGATGCTATTAATGCATTGCAGCAAATAAAGCCGGGACAGAAGATGTTTGTGGAATCCCGAGTTTTAGTGGCGTACTTAGCGAAGCAGAAAAAGCAGTTCGACATTGCCGCAAAGGCTATAGAGGAAGCGCTTAGTGAGAAGACCGATGACATTAATTTATTGCTATACCTTGCCTCGTTGCAGCGCGAAGCGGGGAAGTTAGATGAAGCTGTTGGGCTAATGAAAAGGGTCATCGCGCTGGATAAGGCAGTTGATCGCCATTACTTCACGTTAGGGGCAATTTACGATGAGCTTGAAAAGCCTAAAGAGGCCATGGAGGCGATGCGCAAGTCCATAGAAGCAAATCCCAGTAATGCCGATGCGCTGAATTATCTTGGATATTCCCTAGCTGAGCGAGGCGAGGCATTAGGGGAGGCTGAGCGTTTCATTAAGCGAGCCTTGGAGATTGAGCCCAATAATGCTTATTACATCGACAGCTTGGGGTGGGTCTATTTTAAGATGGGCAAATACGAGGAAGCGCTTGAGCAATTACAGCTAGCGATAAAGGCGGTTTCTGACGATGCCGTTATACTGGAGCATTTTGCCGAGATTTTAATCAAGTTGGGACAAAGAGAAAAGGCGCTATCGGTTTTTGAGAAGGCTTTGATGTTTGCTCCTAAGTCGGACGACGGGCAGGTTGAGATACGTGTGAGGGCAGGGATGGATAAGATTAGAAAAATGAAGCAGTAGCTACCGAGGAGCCAAGTTTTTCCCCCTGTTATGATTAGGCTGATATTTTTCTTGCTATTGCTTTTTTTTAGCGCTTGCCATCGTCTAACTCCACGGCCCTTTGATTCGACAGCATACCGTTCGGCGTCGCCTGAAGTTTTACATGAAGTTAGCGGGCTTCTCCGCGAAGATGTTGCTAGCATAAAGGCTCTTAAAGCATTAGCTCGAGTTAGGATTTCTCGGGGAGTCAAATCCGAAAATTTTCGTCAAGTGATTGTTTTTAGGCGGCCAGATAAATTGCGCATTGACTTTCTGGAAAGGAGCAGTAACGCGCTGCTATCGTTGTTGTCCGTGCATGATGGCGTAATGAAGGTCGTGGATTTGTCGAATAAGGTGGCTTATATTGGCGATCCTAGCCTGGAAAATATTCGCGAACTTATGTTGCTTCCGCTATCGCTTGATGAGGTGATGCTGTTATTTTGCGGGCGCTTTGATGCTGAGCTGCATGGCGAGCTAGTAGAGGCGCGATTGCTGGAAACTCAGGCAAACGATGGCGTAATGCTTATGCAGTATGTATATGCCTCGAATGTGCAGGTAGATGTTCGGTTTTCGTTGTTGGAAGCAGGTGATGGGAAAAAAATCCCGCGTATTTTTGGTTTAGACGTTAGGGATAATGCTATTAACGCCTCCATTATGTCTGCTGAGTTTATTGGTGAACGGGGAGTTTCGGATCGCTTGGCTTTGCCAAAAAAGCTACAGTTGTCTATGCCAGCAGAAGAAATAGTTATTGCAGTTGAGTACGAAGATTTGGTCGTTAACCCAGATATCGCACAAAGCGACGCAGATCTCTTCGATGTGACTATTCCCCCTGGCATGAAGGTGAGCTATTTGTAGTGTCGATGCGCTATGCTGGTGCGGCCAGTTGATGTAGCTTTATTGTGTTTGCAAATGCGTTTAAATCTAGTGGTTTCTTTATCATCTGCCAGTTTGCGAACATGCGCTTTATGGCTGGGCTCTGATCCACTAGTAGCAGGGTTGTGGCGTTTGGATTTTGCTTCTCTAAGAAATGTACTAGCATTAGTGCAGTATCAGAAGCTGCGTCTATGCTGATTATAAGGAAGTCAAAATCCGTGAGGCTTTTGGTCATTTCCGATGTTTCTTTTACCGAATCCCACGTTTCGTCCTGAACGGCGAAGCCAAGTCCTTCAAAATTTACTGGCTTGTTTAGTTCGGCTACCAACGAATCAAACTGTTTAATGGTGACGTGAAGCCCAAGTGTTTTTAGCGTTTCGCTGGTAGATATTAGCGTATCGCTGTCAGAAGCAACTAGTAGCACTCGTTGACCGCATGAGTGAGATCCTAATTCATGTGGTATGGAAGCAGTGTCAATATTTTTGCTGTTGCTGCTATGTTCTTTTTTAGATCTCAAGCTGCCCCCTGACATGTTTAACGGAAGATAGAACGTGATATTAGTTCCGCGCTGTGGTGAGCTCTGAAGTGAAACGAAGCCGCCCAGTAGACTTAGCTGGCTTCGCAACAGCGATAGAGCTGTTTCTAATTGTGTAGCGACTTCGTCGTTATGAATCGGTTTGAAATATTTTTTGTTTGCCATATTAAGCGTAAAGCTTTGACCGCTGTGCTCGACAATGATTCGAGCGTAGACACCCGGTCTTAGCCCAACTAGTATTGACGAGGCTTCCTCGTCAATTGTCTCGGTTCCAAGAGTTATGTTGATTGCCGATGTCGCCCGTGCAACTGCGCCAACTAGAGATAAAAAGTAGCAAAGGAATCTCATGCCTTCTCGCTGAGGGCACGCAATGCAGATGCTCTCGTTGGAGCCTCCAAAAGAAAACTTGATGTTGGGAATGGAGCTAAAGTGCTGAGTTTTGAGTAGGTAAGTAATGCCAAGCGCAATATTCGAGCCGAGATCGAAGGGCTCAACGTCGCCTTCCACCGTCTTCTGCCAGGCATCGACCTGCTTGATTACTTCAAGTGATTCTTTGGCAGTTTTTTCTATGTTGCGTAGGGCTACGCTGATATTCATGCCCGGCGTCGTTTGACAGAGGGCTATTCCTCTGGAGTCGATGTCGCTCCCTAAATCTTTAATCGCCTCGGAGGAGTACTCTATTAGAGTGTCCAGGCAGATTTTTATTTCTTTGTTCAACTCTATAGAGTTGCGACCGAGGACCTCAAATTTACTGAGCTGTATGGGTTCAGCCTGAAATGGCCGAAGATCAGGCAACACTTCTGCGTAGACTATTAAGGCAATATTTAAAAACTCTGTAGCACCATAAGAGGCGGCTCTGTCGTTTGGGTCTTGAATGACGGATATCTCGAGATACTTGCCCTGATGGCTACTGCTAGTATAAGTGGCCTTGTCGGCCTTAAGTTGCTGACTTGATTTTAGAGTTCCTGTTATTAGCTCAATTATTTCGCTAATCCACGGATGTGAGCGATCAATAGAGTCGATTCGCTTATTTGTTAGTTGTTCGGGGAGGGTGTTAAGGAGTTCTGCAAATCGCCGATTTGTGCCAGTTATTAGCAAGTTTCTATCTACCGCTACAACTGCACACGGCGAGTTATCTAGGAGGACGTCGCTAATGCGGTTTTTTGGGATAGCTTTAGTTCGAGGCGTTTGGCTTGTTGACACAGCCTGTTGTGGGCTTGGCAGTTTTTGCTCAGGAAGTTGCTTTTCTTTAACGCGCTTTGCGTCGATCAGAAGCTGTAAGAAAAGAGCGATGCCTAGGACGCCAATGCTTTCTATTGTTGGAGTTTTAAAAAAAACTATGCTTGTAGCAAATAGTAGAACGCTTGTTAGGCTGAGGTATTTTGGCAAAAATACTACCGCATAGCAAAGAATGGCTAGTATTGAGAAGTGAACGAGAGGAATGTTTTGTTTAATGGCGACATAGTTCAAGCCAGCGGTAATGCAGCCGAGTGCTAAGGCTTTGGATATAAGATATTTATACGTCCTTGATTTCATTACCTTTAGGCGAAAATAAGCAAAAGAGACAATCTTTCTATGATTTGTTATTGTTTTGATGACATTATGGCGAAAAAGGGATGATTTTTTTGTTTATGGCGCGAATGCTATAATTTAAGGGAAAAGATAGGAAATATATAGTCGAGCTAGCTATCGGGATTCTTACGCCTTTATTGTAGACAAAGAACCTGTTTATGATATTCGGCATCTGTACTATTTTGCCGCGAGTATTCCCTTGCTGCTTTGTGTTTGTTAGTGTTAAGAAAAAATAATAGTAAATGCAGTAATTGGAAAAAGTGGGGTTGTGGAAAAATAATTTCTGAGGCACTTTAAATTGTTGTTGAGTGCTAGCTTGTGGCTTGTATAAGTTAACATGCTGTAAAGTTAAAATTTCTAGAATAAAGGATTCTTCTAAGATGAAGGCAAAGTCGATTTATTTAACGCTTGGAGCATTTGTTTTATTTGGGTCAGTTTCGACTGCCAGTGCACAGGATTTGCTCCCGAGAGATAATGGCATTTTTACTTATCACCAACCTCCTCGATGGAGAGAGTCGGAAAGTCACCCCATTAGGACGGTGGCGTATCTTTTACACCCAGTTGGTTGGGCGTTAAGAGAGGCGGTTTATAGGCCGTGGAGTGCTTTTGCTGGTTCTACTACTTTTACGCGCAGTTTATTTGGTTTCAGAGAGCCGTTTGATTATAGAGAGCCGCTTTGCTTTTTTGATTCAGATAAGTTCCCTGATTGTCGTAGTATACCGCCTTATTCAAAAATTGGTGGAACGGGCGAGCCGGAAGTGACGAGCGATGATGTCGGCTCGTTAGGAGGAGAGCGACAAGTTTTTATTCCAGATGTTAACTTTGAGTTTGATAAGTCTGCGCTTAACGATTTGGGTAAGGGACGCGTTAGGCAGATTAGCCAACTGTTGGCATCAGTGCCTAACATTCAAGTTGTCGTTGAGGGGCACGCGGATTACATCGGGACGGATGACTACAATGTGAGTTTAGGCCAAAGGAGGGCTCAAGCTGTTATCGATGAGCTCGTAGAGCTTGGTATAGATCCTGCTAGGATGTCGAGCATAAGTCACGGCGAGTCGCGACCAATATTTACTGAGGAAGAAGACTGGGCTAGAGCTGTTAACCGCAGAGTTCAATTCTCGGTCGGTGGCCAGGGTGCCTAGAGGTTTGGTTTTCTAGAACGCGCTTTATTATTGTAATAGAGACCGCAACGCAAGAAATGGGCTGCTGTGGTGTTAAAGCACAGCAGCCCATTTCTTTGTCCTCTGTTTAGCACAATTTTCTGCCTTAAAGGGGAATAATTGCCTTTGTTCCTGCTTTAGTGTCCGGTTGCTCGCAAGTTTTTCACATAAATATTAAGAAGTTGTGCTGATGCAATGTCTTGGTGCGCTAATTGCATTCTAATCTTTTATGGCACGCTAGTATCAGGCTAGCAGCTTAGAGAGTGCTAATTTAGTTTGGGAAATATGGCCAGGCAAAGTTTAAGTGCAAAAGAAGCATGGAATTCAGTGGCGCTGGAGGAGCGCATGGAGCTCGTTTCCAAGGCTAATGCTGAGGGAATAGTGGCAGCTACTGGCTTCGTCCTGATGATGGGATCGGTTGCCTATGGCTTTGACCAGATTCTCATTCTTGCTTTTAGTAGCGTTGTCTCTTTGTTGATAATTCCATTTGTTACCAACCACAGCTGGCGGCGCAATAAAGCTAAAGCAATTCTTAGTTACCTGGCAGTTCGCTCTGTGGCGCGCCGCTATGCTTACGGTCATCACATTACAGACTTCAACATGGTTTTAACTTTTCGTGGGCGCATGAGGGAAGTGTATGATTCGCCCGAGGAGTGGCAGCAGGCTAATCAGAACTCTCAGGTGGACTTTGGTTCGGGCATGAATGCTGAAAAAGCAGTATGGATATGCCTTATGCGAGGTGCCGTTGCAGTGCTGTCTGAAAGACTTGGCGGTGCCAAGCTAGAATTCCTAGGGCCCGTTTGCCCGGAGCTAAAATGCCGCAAGCCTTTGCCGAAGGAGCAGGTATCCGAAAGAGCCGTGGTGATAGAGGGTGCTGGTATCTCAAAAGGGCGAACGATTGCGCTAGAGAGCGACTATCCCGCAGCAATTTATGTATTTGAAAAAAAACTATCTCGCCTGATTTTCGAACTACCTCAAAGAGCTAAGTAAACACCTTTGGGGGAACGGGCACCTTCCAGAAAGATTTTAGGCAGCGCGTTCCAGATATTGACTGTCTATCTCCTCGATGCGTCCATTAATAACGGCCAGTAACTGGTTAGTAAGTCTTCTCAGGTCAAAACTCCAAAACAAGCTGTCCGCTGACGTCCCGTCTAGAAACGAATCAATCGGAAGAGTGACGAGTTGCTCGTCTGCTATGCTTAATGAGACGTTATTGCAAACTCCAGATATGCGACAAGTCGCATGGGTGCTAAATATCTCAGCAGCGTACCTCTGTATAATGCCCGGCAAGGCCTCGATATTTTTAAGTGGAATGCCTTCCTCTTTTAGAGCAATAACAGCGGCAACTGGTAGCAGATCCTCTAAACGAAAGCAGCGGCGTCCGCGTCGCGAAGTTGTGCCAGTAGGTCGAATAATTCCGCGGTTTGCATAAAATGTAAATTGCGACAGTACCAACTTACGAGTCGGAAACAATTGCTGAAGAATTTTTCGTATCTCTATGGCAGAGTACTCGTTGACATCCATCTCTAGGTTTCCCCCTTGCGAAAAAGAAAAAATTTTGTAATAGCCACCTAGTGGCTTAAGATAAAATACTTTTCCTAAGAATTGCATAAAGCGAGTAAGTTGTACAGTGTTTTTTTTCTAATTGGAGCTTAATTATTATGGAGTTGTTGAGCAATCTTTTGAGCGAGAAACAGTGTTCGGAGAAAGCTGGCGTCGCTCCCTCTACTCTTCGCACTTATGTTCAGTGTGGTTTTCTAAGACCCATAGAGAAGGATAACGAGCTGTTTTTTGAAGAATCCGAGGTGGCTAGTGTATTTCGTAGCCCCTCAGAACCAGTGTCAGGCTTTAAGGATAAGGCGATAAAGAAATCTCCCGTCGCCGAAGATGTTGTTTCCACTAGTGACTCTAGAGCCCTCGTTCTCAATCAATCGGATGAGGTGTTGGAAAAGCGACAGCTCCGCGACGAAATTAAAGCACTAAAACAGGAAAGAGATTGGCTTAGAGAGCGCCTGGAGCGGCTCGAAGCTCGGATAGAGCGAGAACAAGTGATTAAAGTGGCTGAGATGGAAATGATGAAGGGTTTGATAGCTAATCGCGCTACGAAAAAGAATTTTTGGAGAAGCATCGGGCTACCCTGGTTTAATACAGACGTTAAGAATTGACGAGGGTTATTCCCGCACTAAGGGCGCCGCACTGGAGTCGGATTGCCATTTGAATCAACGGCGACCATAACCACCTCGGCTTCGGTAACTTTTATCGTTTCTTGTTTCCCTGCTCCCCGCATAGCCTCGACTAAGACTTTAATGGCAATGGAAGTTTTACCAATTCTAATCGTTTCAGTGTAATAACTAACAGTATCGCCAACGTGAACTGGAGCAATAAAATCTACTTCTTTAAGAATCTTTGTGACGTAATCATTTGCCGCAACGTGTCTAGCATGCTCTCCAGCCGCCAAATCTAAATGACTTAAAATTACACCACCAAAGATTTTCCCCATTGGGTTAGTGTCTTTTGGTAGCATAACTACCCGGATTCTTGGTGTTTTTTCAAGCATATGCTGCTGATACAACCTTGTAAACAACGTTTCCAAAAAATAAAATATCTAACTTACTTTTTGGAAACGGCATAGTCAATTGATATTGCCTGTCGTTAATTACAGCTAGGCAATGTGGAATATTCGAGGATCTAGCTTTCTCATGGACTAAAAAATTTGCCTCAATATGCCGATATTATTCATCATACTGTACAGATGTGTTGATTCGCTATAGGCGACGCAATAAAAACGCATTCTTTACTCTAGTATTACAGCAATGAAAATAGAACAAAGTGCCTGGAATTACATTAACGTTTCAGTGGAGCTAGAAAAGAAGGGATTGGTGTGGCATCCCGAGATTGGCGATGAGGTAAGCGATAGAAACCATCTCGATAAAGTTTGTATCTTTGTCGATCCACAAGGGTTAACGCCAAAAATCCTCCGCGAGACCTTCGTTTGGCTTCCTACTGTGGAGCAACTTGTAGAGCAGTTCGAAGCACGGCAGGTTCTCATCTATCACGCTGGTATTAACGAGCGCCTTGTGTATGAGGCGATAGTTAAAACCAGCGAAGGCGTGATTGAGACTTCCGCTGAGACATTGCGGCTAGCCTTTGGGAAGGCGCTTAGCGAGGTACTCGAAAACAGTGGCGTCATTGAAACTTTGCATTAAGGTGTTAGGCTAGTTTAAGGCTCATCTAAGTTTGCGATCTCTTTCTTAGTTTTAGCCTTATATAGGCATGTAGTGCGTAAAGCATAAGAATAATTGCTATTATGCCAAAAAGATATAAGTGTGCTTGTTCAGCGATATGTTGAATCCGATCTATTGTTAAACTTTCTCCTATTACAAATCCTATTGACGTCATCACGCCTACGCTTACCAAACCAGCAATGGCATCTGCGGCAAGAAATTCAAAGTAGGGAACTCGCAGTGCTCCGGCAGTGATAAAAGTCATGCTGCGAATAGGAAAGAGATGTCGTGCTACAAAAATATATAACAATCTGCGCTTGCGCAAACCTTCGCGTATTTCGTCCAGCTTGTCAGCAGTTATGGAGGGGAAAAATCTGGATTTCGTTCCTGCTAAAATCAAACGCTGCCCAAAGAAATGGCCAATAAAAAACATTATTTGATCTCCCAGCATTACCCCTAGGTAACAGGTTGCAAATACCGTAGGCAGGTGCACGATCTTTTTTGAAGCGGCAACTCCAGCTACTATTAAGGGAATATCCTCTGGAATCGGGAACCCCATTCCCCCTAACACTAGCAGGCCAAAAATGCTAAGGTGAACTACTAGTCCATTGTCACTGGCTAGCCATTGAATGATGTTTGATCCTAGATTCATTTAACGCAATAAAAGACTAATTACGGCCTCGTATCCCTAATGACTAGGCAACTTATTAACATATACTAGTGCCTATAGGAAATGTTCATAAGGGTTTGTTAGTGAGGGTGGCGTATCGATTTGGAGCAATTGTTTTACTTATGCGAGATGAGCTTTATTCCATAAAGTAATTGGTCTCGCGTAAATGGCTTAGTGACATAATAGTCAGCACCAATCTGGTACCCAGTCACGAAATCTTCCGGGTTACCTTGACATGTAAGCATCATTACCGGAATGTTTTGTGTTTCAGCATTGAGCTTTAAGCGAGTGATGACGTCAAAGCCACTCATGTCTGGCATCTGTAGGTCTAGTATTATGCATAGCAGATCTAACGGGCGAGGCTGTTGTTCGAGCAAGCGAAAAGCTTCATTCCCGCCATCGGCTGACAAAACCTCATAGCTCGATGCTTCGAGCATAGTTCGCACTAGGCTGCGAACCATTGGGTCATCGTCAATATTTAAAACTCTATTGCTCAAAACTCTAATGCTCTTATGTCAATATCAAATACACTTCAAAGTCCACCACCAGTTAAAGCCTCATCCAATAAATCCGCTAAAACACTAAGCGATGCCTGAACGCTATCGTCCAGCGGTTGCTCGTTCTCGTCCGGATTTGTGACTATATCGGCATAAATTACTCCGATTGCAGGATTTCGGCTACCCCCAATAGGAATGGCCGCAAAGGGCCAACCGTCTGGAAATATTGGGTCGCCAAAAATTTGCGGACAGCCGACCAAAAAAGCTGCTGCGTCAGGATTCGACTCAATGTCTTCCTTTTCCACGTAGCGAAACACTTTTTTCGGATCAAAATTGATCTTATTTCCCAATGCCATCCTGCCAGCCAGTTGCCCCAGGCCCTTGTCCTCAAGCAGCAGAAGCACTCTAGTAAACTTTAAACCAAATGCAAGCGACTCCATGACAGAGGTTACGATGCTAGATAGGGGTTCCTTGGCGGCAATTTGCTGCCTAATTTCCTTTGTGTAGTTTAAAAAAGATGCATTTAGTGACTGCGTTTTAGGCGTTTTGTCTGGGGCTGCAGTTTTTTTCCTGGCGCAAAATGCACTTAAATAGTCTGGAAGTGTTAGGAAACTCAGTTCGAGCATTTTACAGTGCTCGCTAAACTGGTTTGGCAACTCACAGATAACGCTGTTAAGTTCTGCTAAGCTAAAGCCCGAACCTTCACTTTCCGCAAGTTCGGCTGTGCTGAGTTTAAGCTCAAACTCTCCCGTTCCTCGAACTATGTTGGAGGCAAGTTTATCGCTTGTAGCCAAGGCTCTTACTAACCTGAGAGTGCTTCCCTTCGAGGTGCGTTGGGATGGAAGTGTGTGTACCTCTGCTATAAGTTTTGTGTAAAAGCTCGGAATGTCCAGTGCGTCCACTATTGCCAAACTTAGCTCCTTTGGCCCTACGCCAAGAATCTCTGTTAAGCTTTGAGTAACATCATGACCGCGTGCCTTTGCTCGCGAGTAGGCGGCCTCGTAAACTTGCGGAAAGTAATATGCCAGCAGCAGATACCCGAGATTATAAAATGTACCAGCGAGATAACCACACTCCTTGCCACCTTCTTCTTCTGTATCGCTAGCTAGAGCTGTCGTAAGCAGCGAAATAATAATGCTCTTCTTTAGATTCTCGGCAAAGATCTCTCCTCGTCGTGCCGCTGGTATAAATCGCTGCATGATGACGAGACCGGCACATAGATCCGAAAGTGCCTTCATTCCCAATTGCATAATAGCACTGGTAATAGTCATGATTGGCTGAGGGCGTTGATAGTAGGCGCTGTTAACTAGATGTAGAACGCGAGTTCCCAGCGAGGGCTCGCGCAAGATGACATCAGTTATTTTCTCAATAGTTGTATTTGGATTGCTAGCGAGAGTTCTAATTTCATTTACTATGCGAGCACTTACGGGGAAATCCCCGTCGTGTTGCAAGGCATATCTCAATTTCTCCAACAACTCCTTAGATGAGTCACTCGTGTTAATATCGAAATCTGCCTCTTTACCCATACTTACTACCTAAACCAGCTCCGTTGCATTTAGAATTGAAGAAGTCGTTAAATAGCGAATAGTTTTTACGATTTCCTTAGGTCGAAACGGCTTGGGAATAAAAAACGATGCGCCGTGCGTCAATGCTTGATTGCGATCCTCCTCTAACGCACATGCGCTAACCACTATTAACGGCATTGTAGAATGTGGTGGTTCGCAGTGCTGACGAAAATAATCTATCAGATCCAAGCCGCTCTCCCCAGGCATTGCCAAATCTATCAAGGCGGCGTCGAGAGAAAGCTTCTGCGACATCTCTTTTGCAGACGCCACGCTGCGCGCAATATGCGGATAGCCACCGACTTTAGACAAGATAGTAGCAAGGATGTCACAGGTCATTTCGTTGTCGTCCACTATTAAGATATTAAGTCCACTGAGGACGGGCCCACTCGTGGCCAATTCAGACTCTTCCGACTTGGCACTTCCCTCGATAATCGAGGTGGCGTCAGCTACTGGCACAAAAATCGAGAAAGAAGACCCTACATCCACAGTGCTCTCTACCGCGATTCTCCCGCCATTGATTTCTACCAGGTGCTTTGTTAATGACAGCCCGATCCCCGTCCCAACCTGATTCTTGCTATAACTGTTGTCGCCGCGCTCGTATCGCTCGAAAAGAGTTTTTAGCTGAGCTGGTGACAAGCCGACCCCAGTATCGTCGACGGTAATTTTCGCCTTATCGCCAATTATGTTGGCCCTCAGCGTTACTGTTCCGCCTGGTTTGGTGTATTTGATGGCGTTAGAGAGAAGGTTGATTAGTATTTGGCGGATATGTCTAGGGTCAAGCCATAAATTGGCACTTAGGACGCTTGTGTCGAGGTCTAGTGGTAATAGCTTTAAACCCTTTCCCAGGGCCGTTTGCATCATGAGCTTAAATATTTGCTCAAGCAGTGTGCCAAGTGGGATTTGGGATGGCTTTGGATCTTCTTTTCCAGATTCGATGCGAGAGATATTGAGTACGTCGTCAATTAGCTCTTTTAGGTGCTCGCTCGAGCGAGTAATGGCGCTTAGTGCTTCGCGTTGCTTTTCAGTCACCTCTCCGAAGACGCCGTCGCTAAGCACACTGGCATATCCAATTATAGCAGTTAGTGGCGTCCTTAGCTCATGACTAATGTTCGCGACAAAGCGGCTCTTCGCCTTATTGGCTTCCTCAGCTTTGTTAGTTTGTATAGCTAAATCGGCAGTGCGCTGCGAAACGAGATCTTCGAGCTTCTCTGTGTAAGTAGTCAATCTCTCCTGCGAACGCGCGTTAGCAATTGCGACGGCAGCACCCTGGGCGAGTTCCTCAAACATCGAACTCTCTCGATCGCTTAGAATTAAGGAGTTGCGAAAACCAATAAGCATGAGGCCAAGAGTATCTCCTTGCACCTCGAGCGTGGCGCAGTGGATGCAGTTAATCCATATTGAATGCAAAAAATCAACGCCGTGATTTTTTTGGGCATTCACGTCTGGAATTGATAATAAGCCGCCGACTCGTAAGCCACGTCCCAAAATCGTATTTT
Organism: Deltaproteobacteria bacterium; assembly: GCA_020845775.1. Taxonomy (NCBI): domain Bacteria; kingdom Pseudomonadati; phylum Myxococcota; class Myxococcia; species Deltaproteobacteria bacterium. The sequence continues at coordinate 7,921 of JADLFC010000144.1, read as the reverse complement.
GTAATGGTATCTGCGGTGGAAGAATGTCTGGCGCACACCCGTAACTGCCGCGAATTTCTAGTTCCTTGCCAGAGTCCGATAGAAGCATTATGAGCGAGCAATCTGCTGCAAACCTAAAGGCAGTCTCGCGAGCCAGGGAGCGAGCAATGCGCTCTAAGTTAATGCCAGAAGCTATGAGCTGATTTAATTGGTTTAACACTTCTAGGCGATCCACGTAATGTCTGAGGCGGAGCGAAAGTCTCTGTCTCTCAAAAATTACGCCGGCAAGACAGGCAAGAGCAGAGAGAGTGTCTTTAACTGAGGCAGATAATGGGGCAGCTATGGCAACTCCAAGCGAGCCAATGGGCGTTCCGAGGCAGATGATATCGGTGTAGTGGCAGGTTGAATCTAGGTTTTGCTGGTAGAGCTTGTTAGCCCCATGAACAGCCATGCGAGCTTCTCTCTCCAGTGCAGTTTGTCCGGGCTCGGGGATTTGTGCTTCACCCACCTGTGCAATAAGCTCGCACTGGTGAAACTCCTCTTTGTTATCGGTGGGAAGGTATATTATCGCCCCGATCACTCCGGAAAGCTTTGCAGCGGCATGCGCAATGGCCGAGTAGACGCGCTTGGGCTCTTCACCGGCCTCAATCAAAGATTGAACCTTAGCTACCCCGCCTTCCTGCAGATCTGAATGTTCGAAAGTGTCTGTCATATTATGTCATTGAATTACGTATAAGAAGATCGTCATAAGCAAAGCATAGCTTTAACGACATTGTTGCCGTATTGAGAAACGCGCGGAAAAGAGTCTATATTGCGGCAAAACCCTTTAATTATGGGCACTTAATTCTCAGGTGCGAATCCGCGCCTTAGTGAGTTTTCTGATATAGATCTTGGGATTACAAATTGCCTAAGGTAGTCGGGGCCGCCTGCTTTAGAGCCGACGCCGGACATTTTTGCGCCGCCAAAAGGTTGGCGACCCACTATAGCGCCCGTGCACCCGCGGTTGATGTATAAATTTCCAACGCGAAAATCCTTTTTAGCTAGTTCGATGTGTTTCGGACTGCGAGAAAAAACTGCTCCTGTTAGGCCGTATTCGCTGTCCAAGGCGATTTCCAATGCCTCCTCAAATGAAGCAGCCTTTATCATGGCTAGCACTGGCCCAAATATCTCCTTTCTGGATATTTCGTGCTCTCGTGGCACTTCGGCAAAAATAGTTGGCAAAATGTAGACTGAGGAGTTAGCGACTAAGGCATCCATACTTGGTGTAAGCAAACGACATGCTAGTGAGGTTTTATTTATTGCAGCTGTTATTGACTTAGATGCTGTTTCATCAATTACTGGCCCGACAAATGTCGAAGGATCGGATGCAGGGCCAACGATTAGGCTTTGCGTTGCAAGTGCCAGGCGAGCGGCAAACTTGCTATAAATGCCTTCTAAAACGATAACTCGCGAGCAGGCGCTGCATTTTTGTCCTTGATAGCCAAAGGCAGAGCTAACGACTCCTTTGATGGCTTCGTCCAAGTCTGCATCGCTATCGACTATGATGGCGTTTTTTCCACCCATCTCGGCTATGACCTGTTTAATGTGCTCGTGCCCTTGGCCCGCACGTTCGGCAGCGGTAATGAGTTTGAGACCAACTTCTTTTGAGCCGGTAAAGCAAATTGTACTTACTAGCTCGCTATTTGCCATATACCAGCCAACGTCCTCGCCGAGGCCGGGAATAAAACTTGCGGCCCCTTTTGGCAGCCCGGCTTCCAAAAATATCTCAAAAAGTCGCGATGCTACTAGGGGCGTTTGTTCGGCGGGTTTTAATATAGCGCAATTGCCCGTCACAAGTGCTGCCGAAAACATTCCACAGGGGATAGCCAAGGGAAAATTCCACGGGCTGATTACTAAGCTAACGCCGCGCGGCTCGTAAAAATATTCGTTTATTTCACCGGGCATGCTTCTAATGTTACGCATATTAAACATTTCTAGCGCCTGATAGCCGTAATAGTTTAAGAAATCTATTGCCTCGGCTACGTCTGCATCTGCCTCAATCCACTGTTTCCCCGCTTCGAGAATTATTAGGGCAGTGAGTTCGGCTCTATCTCGTTCGATAAGCTCTGCCGCCTTAAATAAAATATCTGCTCTAGTGCTAACCGGAGTGTCTCGCCAAACAGGGAAATACTCGCTAAGCTCGACAAGTGCTTTTTGGGCAAGTGTTTTATCGGCTAGTTTTGTAATGGCCAATACTAAGGCAGGTTCCTCAGGTGAACGCGAATGCAAGATATCAGGGGTTTCGCAGCGCAAGCCATTGATTATTGGCGCAACGCTAGCAGCATGTTCTCTAAATCCATTCATTAAACGCGATAGAGTGGCTGATAAAATCTCTCGCTCACGTGAAAGCGAAAAGTCTTTTAAGGCATTGTTGCCGAAACCTTTCGCAGTTGTTACAGCTCCGTGTGAAGTGGCGATAGCTCCGTCATTCCTGATTCGCGGTCTCGCTAGCAGAGTTTCTGCGCTTTCGTTTTGACTAAAACTACTGCGCAAAAAACCCTGATTCGATGTGTTTTCTAGCAAACGCCGCACGAGATAGCCCATGCCGGGTATTAGGTCGCCTATGGGAGCATACTCTCGGACTAGGAAGCCGCGATTGGCAAAAGCTTTCTTAATTTGGTCTGCCATGCCGTATAGAGTTTGCAGTTCAAAACTAGTATGTGGTACGCCGAGATGTTTTGCGGCAATGATGGCATGGCAAAGTGAACGGATATTATGTGAGGCAAAACCAGTGTAAATCCACTTATGGTTTTGCAGCAACTCGAAACTCATTTCTTCATAAGCAAGATCTGTAGATGCTTTTTCTTGCCATACGGGGCACAGCCATCCGTGTTGTTTGGCTAAAATGACCTCTGCGTCCCAGTAAGCTCCCTTTACAAGGCGTATGCCAATAGGTGCCTTTCTGGACTTGGCCCATTTGAGTAGTTCGGCAAAATCTTTACTCGTGCGTTTTAGATAAGTTTGTAGGACGATTCCACAACGCTCGTAAGACGCAAATTCAGAAGTGCTCATGACATTTCTAAAAACCTCTAGCGCAATATCTACCATAGAGGAATCTTCCATATCGACGTAGAGAAAAGCGCCAATTTCCTTGGCTTTTCTGGCAATCTCGCTTAATCGATTTGAGAGCACTTCAACCGAGCGATTAAAGTTTATTGCCTTTGCCTGTGAATAGAGAGCTGAGAGTTTGACGGAAATATTAATGGGCGTAGATTCGCCAAAATGATGTGGAATGATTGATTCGTCGTCTTCTTTTGAAAAATTGTTTCCTAGCGCCGTAACTAGCTCGAGATAGCGTCGCTGGTAGTGTAGGGCCTCGTCCTCACTTACAGTGGCCTCCCCCAAGAGATCGACTGTAAAAGCCAAGCCGTGGCGTCTGATGTTTTTCAGGCGCTTTACAGCGGCGTCGAGAGCGTCGCCGACGATAAATCTTTTTGCTATTTGCCGTACGTTTCTCTGAATTACCTTCGCGATTAGTGTAGCCGCGACGCCATGTGGGTCTATATCTAAACCCCACTTTAATGCCCTTGGAATTTTATCTGCGATAGGCGCAAAATATTCCTGCACGTGCTCGATAACCTCCGAGGAATTATTAAGGCTTGGCAAAACGTCGACAAAGCGAAACAAGTTAACCCTAAAGCCCTCATCGGCCATGGCCCAGTTGATCAGGTTATTTGCATGAAACTCAGGGGTAAATATGGAAACTGAAGAGCTTCTGACCTCCTTAAATATCTCATTTCCTAATATTCTTATCTCATTTTCTAGATTTAAGCTGTCTTTCGCCATGTGGTCCCTAAGTGAAACAATATACTTGACCAATTGATTATGATTTCGCAAAGTCGAGTGTGTATTGTACAGGAATGTGAGGTAATGCGATATGGAAAAGAAGACAGTTTACCCTGAGAAGCGCGCAGGGATTATTGGGGATGCTATTGGAATTGCGCATTTTGTGGTGGCAAATTTAATAGTTTTGGTTGGGCAGCTGACGAGCGCATTTGAATCAATATCTCCTCAGATGGGGGGCTTGAAATTCTTGTACACTTACGTTGACTTTCCAGTATATTCTATGTTTAGCGGGATGGCCGAGCGGGGTAGGGGCGAGGTCTTTACGGCCCTTATTGCAGGCGAGTTTATAATTGTTGTTAGTTCTATATTATACGGGCTTATTGCGAATATTGCAGTTCGCCTTATGTATGGCTTACTAAAATAGCAGTAATTGTTATAGCGCTATATTAAGACGTTTTCCACTTTATATTGCAGCCGACGCTGGGATATTGCTTCGCATTTACGGGTGTTCCCGCAATTATTGCATCCAGAGCTTTGCGCAAATCTTGTCCAGTGACTGGAACGGCGTTCCCTGGTGTAGACTCGTCGATGCGCCCTCTGTAAACACAGCGTCTATTCTTATCAAAGACAAAAAAGTCTGGCGTGCATGCAGCATCATACGCACGCGCAACTTCCTGAGTCTCGTCGTAAAGGTATGGAAATGGATACTTTAGGTTTTTAGCAGTTTCTTGCATTTTTTCTGGAGAGTCTTGTGGGTATTCGCTTATGTCATTTGAGTTTATTGCGACAAAGGAAACCCCTTTAGGCAAGTAGTCACTGGCAAGTCTTACTAACTCTTTTTGAACGTGAATTACAAACGGGCAGTGATTGCAGATAAACATAATTACCGTTGCAACTTCCGATGCCAAGTCATCCAAGCTTTTCTTTTGTTTTGAAATTACATCTTGTAGCTCAAAATCCGGTGCAACAGTTCCCAATTCCATCATCTTAGAAAAAGTCTTTGCCATATAGTTCTAACCTCAGTGACGTCGAGTCCGTTTTTTTAATAAGTATCAACTCTTTTGTGGCAAGACCAGACTTTATATAAATCTCTTGAAAATCTGTATGCAGCACTAATGTTCCTGTGGTAAAACCAAAAGCGGTTCTAGGCCTAATAACTATGTCAACAAATAAACCGATAACCTATTTCTATACTAAGACAGAGCAGAAAAGCGTTGGTGTTCCATCGTCGTTTGTCCTTCTCAGCAAGGAGATCGGCTGATGTACGAAAATCCTTCTGACTTGCTTAAGCAAATTGCGCTGGGCGAAGATTCTGTTCTCGAACTTAAGTCTGTTGAATTCAGCGGTAACAAAGTTAGCGGCCCTCACAGGGACGCATTGGCAGACGAGCTGGCGGCTATGGCTAATACGGCATCCGGCATTATTGTTTTGGGGGTTGATGACAAGAGTAGGGAGGTTCAGGGGATACCACTGGAGAAGCTCGACATTGTTGAAGCATGGCTTCGTTCCATCTGCAACGACTCAATTGATCCACCCTTGGATTGCTTAATTCGCAGGCTCCTCGTGCCCGCTAAACAAGGCGGTGAAAAAGCCATACTGAGAGTCGATGTGCCACGCAGTCTTTTTGTCCATAAAAGCCCAAATGGCTATTTTCGTCGTATCGGAAGCTCAAGGCGCGAGATGAAACCGGATGTTTTGGAACGGTTGTTCCAGCAACGAAGTCAGGTGCGACTCATTCGTTTCGATGAACAAATAGTTCCAGGCACATCTCCCGATAATCTAAATCCGAAGCTGTGGAGCAGATTTAGAACGGTTATCTCACCCAGGGCCGATCAGGAATTTCTTGAAAAGATGAAACTGATTGCCAAGGACGAAGACGGGGCTATGCGAGCAACGGTGAGCGGCATACTTATGGCATCGGATGCACCTGAATCTTTCATATGCAGTGCCTTTATCCAGTCTGTTTGTTATCGGGGAGTGGAGCGGAGCGCAGCCTATCAACTGGATGCGAAGGATATCACTGGGCCATTGGATGTTCAGATTCGGGATGCATGTAAGTTTGTAGAGCGGAACATGCGGGTCTTTGCCGTCAAGGCGCCAAATAGGATTGAAACTCCCCAGTTCTCCATGAATGCCGTGTTCGAAGCGGTTGTAAACGCAGTCGCTCATCGAGACTACTTCATTTACGGCTCCAAAATTCGCTTGCATCTGTTTTCGGATCGACTAGAAATTTTCTCTCCTGGTGCTATCCCTAACACCATGACCGTTGATAGCATTTCAGAACGTCAATCGGCCCGAAACGAATTGATCAGTTCATTGCTAGCTCGTTGCCCCATGAATGTTGACGCCATTGGTAGTAAGCGAAACTTTATTATGGACAAACGCGGCGAGGGAGTGCCTATCATTATAACCGAAAGCGAGAAAGTGTCTGGCCGAAAGCCAGTGTATCGGCTTCTGGACGATTCGGAACTGATGCTTACTATTTTCGCTGCGCAGCCACCTCACGGCAGGGACTGAGCGACGAATAGACAAAAGCTGAATTTTCGCTAAGAATCGTTCTCGCTCAGCTTTTGCGAATGGTCATTCTACTGATTTCTTTCCTCGATTTTCCCAAAAGTGTAGTATAATTAATTTACTTAAATTATTTTTCCGGTTTTGGTTATGTGCAAGGTTTTATCGCTTTGCCTGGTTTTGTTATCTTTTTCTTTATCGGCTTGTTTCTTTGCCTCTCAAGATCCCGATTACGCTGGGCCTCGTCTTCGACCTGCATCGCTTGATGAGTATTACGCTAAGGGCAATTCTTATATTAGCTTTAGAGAGGAGATATTCGATCAGGAGGAGGATTTTGCCATTAAGCGCATTTATCTTCAGACCAATATTGGCCCGATTGTAATAGATTATTTTAAGCGACCAGAGGAAAGCAAAGAGTTGATTTTGGTTTTCCCCGTGCTCGGTGGGAGAAATGTATTTGAAAATTATTTTGCGGCTTATTTTGCCGAACATGGGTTTGATGCCGCGGTAGTCCATCGCGATAGCGATTTTAAGAATCCCGACAACATCGATCGCATTGAGACGCTCTTTCGCAATAATGTGATTAAAGATCGCATTGCGCTGGATTTCTTCGAGAACGTATATAAGAAAGACCAGTTCGCCTCGTTTGGCATAAGTCGAGGAGCAATAAATGTAGCTATGACCGCCGGAGTAGATGCGCGGCTAAAGTATAATGTCTTAGCGATGGGTGGCTCTGATTTGGTAAAGTTGTTTAGTGATTCAAAGGAGCGCGGCATTCAAAAGTTCAAGCGGCGGGTTATGGCCAAAAAGAATTTTAGCGAAACCGACTTCTACGACTACCTTAAGGCCAATATAAAGACGGACCCAAAGTTTGTCGCCTCCTACATCGATGCAAATAATACGCTGATGTTTCTCTCCGTATTCGATCAATCAGTCCCCATTAAATACGGCTTAAGGCTTAGAAAGGCTATCGGTAGGCCCGATACTATATTTCTCATGAGTGGGCATTATAGCAGCCTCGCTTTTACTCAGTTCGTCAAGCTGGTTCCGCCGCAAAGCCCAATATGTCTATTCCCCTTTGACTACGTGGAGACTGAAGCTGTAGCATTCTATCGGCGCTCCTTTGCGCGAGGAGATGGTAGTGTTAAGGAGGCCATAGTCCGAGTGCTTGGGCTACCATCGAGGTTGATGTACGGAGTTATTAGCCTTTTTAAGTAGGCAGGCCGAGGTTCGTTAGTCCTTCCAGTAACCGAACAGTGCTGTTTTTTTTGGGTATATGGCAAAGGAGGTTGGGGATAGTTGAGCCACTTTCGCTAATGGCGCCACGCGAATATCTTGTCTATACCGTTTCCAAAAAGTAAGTTAAATATTTTACTTTTTGGAAACGGTATTTGTTGTTTATTGGCAAGTGCTTACGCACTTGCTGTTTATACCATTTACAGAAATCCTTTTTGTAAATGGTATAAATGGACAGGAATGGATATTCATGGACTTAAATGGCTATGTAAATGGATATGCGATGAAAACGCGCGGCTTAAATATCTCGCCGGAGATGCTCCGGCTAATCGGGGAAATAGACGAGTTTAAGGGTAGTTGGCGGACGCTG
>JADLFC010000143.1 GCA_020845775.1 Deltaproteobacteria bacterium | reverse complement strand
TAGAGACGAGGCGAATTCTGGTGATTGTGGCGAGAAAAACCATTCTTTGATAGGCGAGTAAAATGGCTGTTTTATGCGCTTCCTGGTGTCCTGTGGCAAAACTCCTTTCATAGAGGCGCGAAGAATTGCCTTTTCATTAAGGCCGCGCAATTTATAGGATGGCGGTAGTTTAGCTACCCATTCTACTAGCTCGTGATCTAGAAATGGAACTCTAGTTTCTACGCCATTAGCCATTGAAACCCTATCATCTACCAACACGGTCCAAGAGGGTAAGCGAGTTTGCATTTCGATGGCCAAAGCCGCATCGAGTGGATGAAGATCCTTTAACGTGCCGTCGAAAAGCTCATTAAAGCCTTCCGGCGCAACCTCGATTGGCCTAACAGAACGCCCGTTTACCCCCAACAGATCACTGCGATGGATGTCCAGGGCATGCCAAATATCGTACCAAGGCGGGCGAACATTTGAAAACTCTTGCCGAATCTTGCTATCGGGATATCGCTGCACTTTTATAAAAAACTCAGCCATACCCTGCGGTGAACCTAACCAACTAAAAAGTCGCCGATATATGTAAGGCTTAAGCCAGGAGAGTCCGGCAAACTCCAAAACTTTTCGAATCCGCTCCAATCTAAAACAATCATATCCCGCATACTGCTCATCGACACCTTCGCCCGTAAGCACTACTTTAAAACCCTGCTCTTGCACTACCTTTGAAAGTCTTTGCAGTGGCAACGAAACAGGATATTGCAAGGGGAGCTCGGTGTGATACACCGAATCCAGAAACAGCTCGGCTGTTTCTGGCCCACATTCAACTAAGTGATGTCGGCAGCCCAAACTTGCCGCAAATTGAGCGGCTCGCGTCGCTTCGTCATGCGTGCTCGAGGGAAAAGATATTGTAAAACAATCTAAAGGTTCGCCAGCAATCTCGCGTGCTAGAGCCGTCACTGAGGAAGAATCCACTCCAGAGGAGAGATATGTGCCGACTTTTACATCTGCAACCATGTGATCGGCAATAGTCTTTCTTAGGCGCTCCTTAAGTTCACTAGCAGCATCGTCGAAACCTATGCGCGAATGCTCGCCGCACCGTGCAAAAGGAATCCTCCAATACCGCTCAATCCTAATATCCGCTCGCCCTCGGCCAGCGTAAACCATTAGCGTGTGTGCCGGCAAAAGCTCGTCGACGCCCTTAAACATGCTTCGCGGTGGACATGGATAGGAAAGCGAAAAGAGATCATCCAGGGATCGCCTATCGATCGCCGGCACAATAAGTCCAGTAGCCAACAAAGCCTTTATTTCGGAAGCAAAGAGCAAATAATCTGTCGTCTTTGCAAAAAATAATGGTTTAATACCTAAGCGATCTCTACAGAGTAATAAACGGCGCTCCGCGCTATCCCAAACTGCAATTGCATACATTCCTCGCAGTTGCGAAACAAACTCAGCACCATACTCCTCGTGCATATGCGGCAGTACTATAGTATCTCCGGTGCTGCTTAACTCATGGCCCTTTTTTTGCAAATCTCTTGCAAGAGTGGCGAAGTTATAAATTTCTCCATTTTGCACAGCGATTGTGCGCCCAGAAGGTGTTTTAGCTGGCTGCCCACCCTTTTCGAGATCGAGAATTGATAAGCGCACCGCACCTACGTGCATCCACTCGTCAAAATAGCTTCCTTGTTCATCGGGGCCGCGATGAGAGATGGCTGACAACATGGCGCTTAGGATGCGCCTCTCCGGCAAAGGGCGCTTACTTAGGCGAAGTATGCCAGCAATCCCGCACATAGTTAAATCCCAGGTTTTTCTGCCATTACCCCAAACAAAGTCAGAGAGAATACACAACCGCCTTGCTCGTTAGCGAGCTCAACTGCATTTATCCATTCATCTACAACAGGTTGAGCCAGGAGGCCATTGCGAAATGCAGCTCTTGCCATTTCGCCAAATCCAACTTGATTTAACAAGGGTTTTATATCAGTTCCAACGACTGTGCTCGTAAAGGGCGTATACGCATTGAGTCTAGCTTCTTGGCAAAGTCGATATAATTGCCGCCCCATCCAACCGTTCTTTATGGCATCGCAAAACATATTTACTAGGGTTCTCGTGACACTGCGGTCGGGATGATCGATAACCAAAGTGCCCCAATCTGCATCCATTAGAACTGCTCTCCCTCCTGGAATTAGCACTCGGTATATTTCTTTTATCGCCGAAAATGGATCTTCCACGTGCTGTAATATGCGATCGCACCAAACTGCATTAAATGAGTTATCGGCAAATTTCAATGCGTGGGCGTCGCTAACGACATATTCCGTCGAAAGCTGGTCATCAGATTGGCGACTTTGGGCCGTTCTAATCATCACCTCGCTACAATCCGTGCCGACGACTTTTCCCGTTTGTCCAACTTTTTTTGCGAAAACTACTACATCCTCACCAGTGCCACAGCCGAGGTCGAGTATTATTTCTCCCTTTTTGGCCGATAAGGCCTGAAATCCCTTCTCTTTGAGCTCTCGAATACCCTCCAAACTACGCATCAAATCGAGCGCCAAAACCGCCTCGTCTGGTTCTGCCATGGAATCCACCGTACTAAAATTTAGTTCCTCGCTCTGCACGCCTTTTCTCCAACTCATTGCAAATTTTCAAATTTCCGGCTCATTGTATCAGTTATTGCCGCAACTTCAACAGAAGTTGCATCAAAACTGCTCTACGTCCACCTACATGAGAGGTTCAATGTATCTTTCGGCTATGCCATCATACTCGAGTGCTCTTAATCTCAAGGACTTTAGGAGGTTCCTGCTAAAACCACCTTATTTGGAAAGGCCTTTCGGTCTTTTATAGCATTTACAAAATGGATTTTTGTAAATGGTATAAACAGCAAGTGCGTAAGCACTTGCCAATAAACAACAAATACCGTTTCCAAAAAGTAAAATATTTAACTTACTTTTTGGAAACGGTATATATTTCAGGAGTTACGAGTGTATGCGAGTTATCGCAGCGGCATCGATTTCCACTATTGGCGAACATAAAATAATAAGGACATTGCGTTCCTGACGTATTCGAGTGGTGGGGGACACCACTAAAAACATATTCTAACTAGATAACAATCGAGCCGCGAAGAAAGCCTTCGGCATCGCATTCTCCGCTCCGTCTTTGTCGCGGCGCGTAAGCCTAAGGAACACATTGTCGCTTAGGCTCCAAGTGGCCACACGGCGCCCCGTGCGATGGGTCTCAACCTTCATCCGAGTGCCTTTGCAACGATCGCACTCGGAGTTCGGTTTTTCGCGCAGTTTCGACCAGAGGCAGCTAGCCTCCGCCGCAAAATCAACCTTAACCAACTCCTCTGTTTCTAGGAGCTTGCTAAGCTCCCAGACAACGCTTGCGAGTTCATCAACCTTTGCAAATTGGTTGATGAACAGCTTGACGTCCCATCCCACTAAGGATCGGTTATCCTCCTGGAAAAGCTCAGCCCTCACCTTGGAAGGCTGAGACTGCTTGGAAAAAAGCCACCTGACCGTGGAGACCACCACTGTCAGCGGAAGCCCGCTATTACGCGCCCAGTCAACTACTCGGGCGCAGAAGTTCCGCTTCTCCCTTTCCTGCTCATCCATCAAAACCTCCTTCCTGGTGTCCCCCACCATATAGACAAACCTCCAGCAGGGACTTCTTAACCCGCGCTTTAAACGCAGACTCTCTTAAGAAGCCGCCTTCAGCCCATCGCAAAAGGAGTTTTAAAACACATTTTCATAGAACAACAACTTGAACACCTTTTTTCGAGCGCAGACACTTTAGCATAAAGCTAATTATAGTCAATTGATTAAACTACTTCTGCTAATAGTTTTTCCGACAAGCACATCGGCTCCAGGGTGAAATCAGGTTTCGGCCTCCAGAAGCCGTTAAAGATCCAATAAGTCTTCAACTCTCCCGCTTTCTTCCACTGATGGGCAGCGGCAAACCGGGCGGTTGCCGACTGCGCTTGCCAAAATTTATAATCGAAAGATCGATCCAGCTCATCCAACTTGCCTTTGCGAGCCATCGCTCTAGCCTTGATGTTTTCCTTCGTC
>JADLFC010000142.1 GCA_020845775.1 Deltaproteobacteria bacterium | reverse complement strand
CTACTCTCTAACTGCCTCGTCAGGCAGGAGCATAGGTGTCAAGGCTAGGACTGGAATTCGCCTAGGAGAAGCTTAGAAAGTGGAATCGGCCGCATATTTCTTAACCTCATTTCGCGTCCTCTCATCTCTATTCCTGGGCAGTTTATGCCATGGAACAGAGATGAGGTAACATCCTTCTACGAAAAGATTTTTTATTAAAAGAACAGATAGCTAGCACTTGGCGCAACAACTGTTTGTGTTATGGCAGTTAGAAGTTACGCTGTAGCCCATTATTTCGGGCTATCTATTAGCGGGGCTTCGGTTTAATTGATGAGCTTTGCTGGCTTCCTTAATTCTTCCAGCACTCTGTCGGCCAGTGTCGTATAGCGGCGTTTGCTTTGGGTTTTTTTTGTGGCCATGGCCAAAGCCTTATGCGTGCCTACAATGATAAGGAGCTGTTTGGCGCGGGTTACGGCGGTGTAGAGCAATTGCCGCTCTAAAAGGACTATGTGCGACTCGTGGATAGCTAAGACTACAACTGGCATCTCCGAGCCTTGGGCTCGGTGGATTGTTATTGCATAGGCGAGATCTAGCTCCGAGAGATTGGTCGACTGGTATGTCACCTCTCTACCATCCCATAGCCTCACAAAAACGCTTCGAGCAAAAGCATCAATCCCTATTACCTCCCCGCGATCGCCGTTAAACACGCCACCTGGCGCAATGCTATAATTATTAACTCGCTGACACACCTTGTCACCAACTCTAAACTCTAGCCTACCCACCCTAACGCGAGGTGTTTCCTCAGTAGCTGGAACGAGGCGATTCTGGAGTCGACAGTTTAGAGACTCTATCCCTAAATCACCGCGATTCATGGGCGACAACACTATTACGTCTTCCGGCGAATAGTTAAAAATCCTTGGAACATCATCGACGACTAGTCTCTCAATCACATCAGCACCGCTCTTGGCATCCTTAATTGGGCAAAGATACGCATCTGCCCGCTTATCCTCGGCGCTGTATGTGGGAATTTTGGGTATAATGGAGGAATTTATTCTGTGTGCAATTTCAATAATAGATGAGTGCACTTTCTGTCGAAAAACCGAACTAAGCTCCACGCGCGAAACCTCCTGAATGCTTAAAAGGTCTCGCAAAAACAGCCCTGGACCGACGCTGGGAAGCTGATCAGCGTCACCTACAATAATGATGCGCGTGCCTGCTCGAATAGCTCGAAATAGACTAAGTGCTAGGGGAACATCCACCATAGAACATTCATCGACTATTATGACATCCGTCTCTAGCGGCTGATTTTCGTCATGAGTAAAACTGTTCGTATAAGGATTGTAGCGCAGCAACCTATGAATAGTCGATGCTCCCATATCGCAAACTTCAGATAAGCGTTGAGCCGCTCGTCCCGTAGGTGCCGCCAGCTTAATGCCAAGTTTCGCCCTTTGAAAAAGAGAAACTAACGCTCGCACCAAGGTAGTTTTTCCACACCCCGGCCCACCCGTAATGACGAGCAGAGAGTGAGTCACCGCAAGCTCAAGCCCCAAACGCTGCTTTGCTGATAACCTAATAATGCCACTATGCGCTTCGCCACCTCGCGCGGCGTTTGCGCCAACAAAGGCCCTACTCGCCACGCTGTCTAATTCTTCCGCAGCAATATTTGCTAGCGGCGCGCTAGAAGCCATCAAAAACTGAGAGACTAGCTCGGCTAAATGCCGCTCAGCTTCATTTAGCTCTGGCAAATATATTCGCCCATCGATCTTAACTATCTCGTTATTAACAATTGAATCGCCGAGTATTGCCTCCAATCGCTCCGGACAATCTAGACCAAGCAACGTAGCAGTCTTTAGCAGAAGCTCATCCCTAGGATAATAACAATGTCCGGATTCTAGTGCTTTGTTTAAGCCATAGACAAAACCGGCTCGAATCCTCACTTCCGAATCCTTGGCAATGCCAATAGACTGCGCAATCTCGTCAGCAGTTTTAAAACCTATGCCCCATATGGTCTTTGCCAACAAATATGGATTGCGCTTGAGAACAGCAACGGCATTTCCGCCATAATGCTTATATATTCGCCTAGCAATGCCGTGACTAATCCCATACCCATAGAGAAAAGTTAAAATGTCGCGCTCTAGTTTATTAGTACCCCATTGCTCGGTTATGAGCCTTAACTTCTCCCTGCCAATTCCCGAGACTTCTAACAAGCGCTCGGGCTCATTGTCTATTATCTCTAAAGCATTACTGCCAAAATGCTCCACCACCCTCTTAGCTAAAACCGGCCCAAAACCCTTAACGGAATTTCCCGCCAAGTAACGCTCAATAGCCGCCGCTGTAGTCGGCTGTTCCTCCATGATAAGGCTAGCCTTAAGCTGGCGACCAAAGCGAGGATGAGTATCCCACTGCCCCTGAACCTTAATGACGGATCCAATTGAAACGCCGTCAGGCAAAATCCCAACAACGGTAATGCTTCGATTAGTGGAAACCTGGCTACTGGAATCAACCGTAAGCGTCAAAACTGAAAAGCCATTTTCCTCATTGCGAAAGCGAATATGAGACACTGCTCCATTGAGGCAGACCACTTGCCCAATATTGTCAACCGCAGTAGAATTTCGCCGACTAGATGAAAGAATGTTCGAATCGGTCGTTTTCATGGAATAAATTTTGTGACTATAGAAACCATTTGCGTTACACCATTTCAACAAAACGCCAGATTAATCATCGACGACGAGAGCCTTGATGCCGCGGTCGTCGATCCTGGCGGCGATGTGCCATTAATTCTCCAGACTATTAAGAAGCACGATGTAAGCGTTAAGGCTATCATACTTACTCACTCTCATATAGACCACGTTGGCGGAGTAACTGCCCTACTTAAAGCTCTATCAGAGGCAGACCCCTTTGTTTCGCCTAAACTCTTTGCCCACAGGGCAGAAGCTGATTTTCGTTCCTCCGTATCCCAACAAGCTCTATATTTTGGCCTTTCGCCAGAAGAATTCTTAAACGCCCCAGAGCCAGACGTCTACGTAGAAGATGGTAGCGAAATTTTAATTGGAAACCTAGTTGCCAAAATCCTCTTTACTCCTGGGCACTCCCCTGGGCACGTTGCTATTTTTTTCGACGGCGAAAGCATCAAGAAAACCTCTTCACCAAGGAACCCCAACGCTAAAACCCCAGTCCTAATTTCTGGCGATGCCTTGTTCGCTGGCTCTATAGGCCGAACCGACTTGCCAGGTGGAAACTACTTCCAGCTACTCGAAAGCATTAAACACAAACTCCTAACGCTACCAGGAGAGACTATCGTAAAATCTGGCCACGGCCCAGATACCACCATAGAGCGAGAGCGCCGAACAAATCCCTTTTTACTAAACTCCTAGCCGCAAAAACCGCCCATTCGCAACTACTTCTCATTCACTAAAGCTTTTAGTCCTTGGGAAGACGTAAAGCGAGGATATTTTCGTGCCGGAATATCCATTTCCTTACCAGTTCTCGGATTCCTCCCCTTCCTCGCGTCTCGTTGTTTTACGTAAAAACGGCCAAAATTCGTCACCGTGATCATTCTCCCCTTTTTTAGCTCCTCGCCTAATATCAGGAAAACATCTCTTACCTGCTGCTCAGCCTCCTCCTTAGTTATTCCAAACTTTTCCGCCATTGCGTTCGATAGTGAATTCCTCGGAGCTGCGTTTACTTCAGTTGAATATAGACCAAAAATGAATACACACGCGAGTATGCGCACTACAGACTTCTTCATAGCCGTTACCTTATTTGCTAGCGCTTAGTGATACTACGGCAATGCTTTACGCATCGCCAGCAACATGACGTTATCGGCAAAACAGGCCGAGATGTTCACAAAGAGAGGACTTATACCGTTTCCAAAAAGTAAGTTGAATATTTTACTTTTTGGAAACGGCATTTGTTGTTTATTGGCAAGTGCTTACGCATTTGCTGTTTATAGCATTTACAAAAATCCTTTTTGTAAATGCTATAAATGCGCAGATTAAAAAACTTTAGACTCGCCTAGCAACTTTAGCTCGAATAGCCTCAAAACGTGGGCTTGTTAGTTTTAAACTACTGCATCTACTTCCTATTTGAGCTAGGGAGTTAGCGTTGGAGAATGAAAAAAAAGTAAACTCGCCATTGGGCCACCTAGAGCGAAAAAAATCCGTATGTTCGCAGTGCACTAAATCAAAGGCATGAAAGCCG
>JADLFC010000141.1 GCA_020845775.1 Deltaproteobacteria bacterium | reverse complement strand
CCATTTACAAAAAGGATTTTTGTAAATGGTATAAACAGCAAGTGCGTAAGCACTTGCCAATAAACAACAAATACCGTTTCCAAAAAGTAAAATATTTAACTTACTTTTTGGAAACGGCATAGCCATACTCTCGTTTTTTTCACTCAAGAAATTTGCCACAATCTGCCGATCAATGCTCTATAGCAAATGTCAAGAACTTTGTCCGTTATCATTCTAGCCGTATTGTAGGACGCCCGCTAAAGACAGCAGCTATAGAGATGTAGTAGCAGTAATCGAGAGGTGTAGCCGTGTTTCGTTTTGCCCTATTCGTGGTTTCTGGAGTTCTTAAAGTTTTAGCCATAATAACACTCGGCTTAATTGCAGTCGGATATTCGGCAGATGCAGTGGCGGAAGTTAAAAAAAACTATCTTCCAATGATTATCGACGCTGTGGAAAATTACCGCTCGCAGTCGCTATAGTCATTGTATCGATGGTAGTGCTTCATGGGACCATGCCCACTACCAACCTCGAAGTAAACGGAAGCCTTAATGAGTGAAGTAATAAACTGCTTTGCAGCCCTTACTGCGTCGAGCACTTCGTAGCCGTTCGCCAAATATGCCGCAATAGCTGATGCAAACGAGCAACCCGAACCGTGCGTATTTAGGGTTTCTTCCCGCGTAGAAGAAAGCCGTTCAAAAATTTTGCCGTCATAAAAGAAGTCATCGCTATTCCCCCCACCCATATGCCCACCTTTTAGCACAACAGCCTTAACCCCCAGCGAAAAAAAAGCCTGACATGCAGCCTTGGTGTCTGCAATAACCTCATTCTCCGCAATCTCAAGAATTGTAGCAGCCTCCTCTACATTTGGAGTACAAATAGTCGTCATTGGCAGAAGATCGCGCCTAAGCTCTTCTACGGCTCGTTCTTCTAACAGACAGGCCCCTGTCTTAGAGCGCATAACCGGATCTACGACAATGCTTTGAAAATTGGCGCCCGCCAATTCGCTATACACAGCGCGCAAAATGTCCACTGTCGCAAGCATTCCAAGTTTAACCACTCTAACTTGAAAGTCCTCAACAACCGATCGAATCTGTGCAACTACAATACTTGGAGGAAGAGAGTAAGAACAACTGAAGCTTTTAGTGTTTTGGGCCGTTATCGCCGTAACCGCACACGTTCCATATACACCAAGAGCGGAAAAAGTCTTTAAATCGGCCTGAATACCAGCACCAGCTCCACTATCCGAGCCAGCGATGCTTAGGACCACAGGGGCAGCCATAAAACTAACTGAGAGAATACCCTAACCCAAGGCCATAGCACTATCAACTCTCGTCTTTATCGAGACCTCCCTCCGCTCCTTCATAACCTCCAGGCCCATCCTCCCCTGGTCCTTTCCGATAGCGCCTAACAATTCGACCCCTACTTAAATCATAAGGTGAAATCTGCACGCGAACATGATCGCCCGGCAAAACCCTTATATAGTGTCTCCGCATCTTGCCTGCTAGGTATGCCAATAACTCATGGCCATTTTCACATTGGATGCGAAACGTCGTATTTGGAAAACATTCCTTTACCACACCATCCAACTCAATTTGATCATCTTTAGCCATATATACCTACATCACTCGCCATATTCTCCAGTCCTAATGAGCAAACACACATCCAACAACTAATCCTCATCGTCATCCTGACAATCTTCTCTCTGTCGGTCAGGTCTGCGATAACCACCTCCACTTCGACTATTACCGCCCTGTCCAGATAATCCACCTGTCCTGCGACCCGAGCGCCTTGGACCGCCACCACGCCGACGGCCTTCACCAGAGTTAGAGCGTCCTGAGTTTCCGCCATCAGCGGAGCTACGCCTGCCGAACGAAGAAGAGCCGCCGCCAGACCTTTCGGAACTTGAGTTGCTTTTTCCTTCGTTGCAAAGCGCCGCATCGCCTAGCTTATGAATAGTCAGCGGAATATACCCGGGTGGCATTTTTCTGTTAGACATTTTTTCTTTCCGTATTAATTAACAGGTCTCTAGCGAACGCCAACGCGTTTTTTGCGCTACCTATATTGGCGCCCTATGTTCTCTTATACTAATCTCCCTTCGCGAGACTTAAAATCACTAATCCAAAAAGTCACCGCACTTGCGAAACTTTTCGTAACGCAATCGCAACAGCTCCTCGCACGAAAGAGATTTAAGCTCATAAATATGTCGAGCTAACGATTCCTTTAGGAGTTCAGCGGCTCGATCGTGATCTCGGTGCGCTCCACCAGCTGGCTCCTTTACTATCTCATCCACTATCCCCGTTTTAAAAACTGCCTGCGCAGTTAATCCAAGTGATTCAGCCGCAATACTAGCAAATTCGCCAATATTGTCGGCATCGCTCTTGCCCCACAAAATAGATGCACAGCCCTCTGGCGTAATGACAGAATAAGTTGAATTTTCTAACATTAACAATCGGTCACATATGCCGAGCGCCAAAGCCCCGCCACTACCACCTTCCCCAATAACGATTGAGATGATAGGACACTTTAAGCTGGCTAGTAGCAACAAGCTGCTGGCAATGGCCTCTGACTGTCCCCTCTCCTCAGCCTCCATACCAGGATAAGCACCCTGCGTATCGATGAAAAGAATCAGTGGGAGTTTAAACTTTTCTGCCAATTTAAACAAGCGTTGAGCTTTTCGATAACCCTCTGGCTGTGGCATCCCAAAATTGCGCTTTATGCGTTCAGCTGTTGTCCGCCCGCGCTGATGGCCAACTACCATAACATTATCGCGGTCAAGCCTTGCAAGCCCGCCAACTATGGCCGCATCGTCTCCGAATAAGCGATCTCCGTGCAACTCCACAAAATTAGCCATAATGCGCTGAACGTAATCAAGCGTAAAAGGTCGGGAGAAATGCCTAGAAAGCCTAACTCGCTGGTAAGCCGTTAACGAGCTATACACCTCCTTCCGCATCTTATCGAGCTTATCTTGCAGCTTCTCAACATCACCGGCCCGCGAGAGATCCCCTCCCTCAACCTGAGCCTTAAGCATCTTAAGTTGCTCCTCTACCTCTACAACTGGCCTTTCAAAATCCAAGAACTGACTAAGATCGATCATCTAAATCCCGCTTATTACAGTACGAAATGCTAATCAAGACACGTCTCTAAAGATTGTATTCCATACGCTGAAAGCTTACCTTCTGTCCACCATGTGGAAATTCTTGGCGCAAAATGTCAAGGGTAGTTTTTAACAAAACTCCTTGATCTCCCAAGACATTTTTGCAAGGAAGTTCATCCCATCCGAGCTTTTTCGCCTGGTTCCGCCACCAGGTAAGTTGCCTCTTGGCATAACGCCTAGTGTCGCGTTTTAGAAGTTCTACCATCTCGTCTCGACTAAATACTTCATCTAAATAAGAGCTTACATGCCGATAACCGATAGCTCCAAAAGCTTTGCATTCTTTTGAGTATTTCTTTCGCAGATAAACTACTTCCTCTATTAGTCCCTGCGCTATCATGTCATCCACCCTTTTATTGATAGCTCTATACAAGCCCTCTCGCCCGGGGAAAAGTGCTATCGCTAGTGCCCGATACCTCGCCTCCCCTCCAGCATGTTCTTCTTGCAAAACAGAAAGCTGTTTATCGCAGCAAAGCTTTACGCGCAAGGCTCGGCGAATTCTCCCTAAGTCATTTGCCGATATGCGCTTGCTTATGTCTGGATCTTCGGCCTGTAACCAACTATACATCAAATGCACGAACTGCTCCGAGCTCTCCGCTACTGCTTTCAGTTCAGCCTCGCGCTCTAAAAACACGGCCTCGTCAAATTCAGCATCCATCTCTGCCGCGACGAGACCGCTTAACAGCGCCCTG
This sequence comes from Deltaproteobacteria bacterium, assembly GCA_020845775.1. Taxonomy (NCBI): domain Bacteria; kingdom Pseudomonadati; phylum Myxococcota; class Myxococcia; species Deltaproteobacteria bacterium. Next base: position 5,361 of record JADLFC010000141.1, on the reverse strand, counting down.
ATGTATAAACCGGTTCCGCCAACAACTAAGGGCAGTTTGCCCCTTGCTAGAATTTCGCGAATTACGCGATCCGCCTCCCGCATGAAGCGCCCAGCACTGTATTCCTCACTTGGGTCTAAAAATGATATCAAGTGATGAGGACAAATCTTTAAATCTTCAGCGCTCGGCTTACTAGTGCCAATATCAAAATGCCGATAGACGCACACTGAATCAGCGTTGACAATCTCGGCATCGCGATTTCTTGCAATCTCTAGTGCGAGTCGAGATTTTCCACTGGCCGTGGGCCCCGTAATAACTACAATTTCTGCTAAATTGGACACGCCTACTACTACGATGTTCTGCCGAACATTCTTTCGATTTCCCTAATGTCTAGTTTTGCTACAACTGGACGACCATGTGGGCACAAATGACTACTCTCGACATCTTCTAGATCTTTTAATAAATGCAGAATCTCCGCCATTTCTAGTTTCCTACCCTTTCTAACCGAGGCATGACAAGCACAGGTAGCAATGACCATACAAAAACTATTAAGCAACTTTGACTTCCAATCACTCCAGTGTTCCTCTGCAAACAAGTCCTTAAAAATCGATGCCACCTGCACATTGCCTAGAATTGTAGGAATGCTTCGAATGACAACAGAATTTTCGCCAAACACTTCACATTCAAACCCCAACGATCGAAGATCCTCTTGAGACTCGTTAAAAAGCTCAAATGCCTCTGCGGGAAGAGAAACCGTCTCAGGTATGAGCAACGACTGCCTCGCAATATTCCTTTCAAAAAACTGCTGCTTGAGTTTTGTAAACATTACTCTTTCATGCGCCGCATGCATATCGACAAGTAATAGCTCGCCCTTATCTTCAAGAATTATGTAGCAGTTAAACACTTGCCCTACTACGCGCATATCAGCTAACGACCGGCGACTTATATTGCTTGGTTCATCCCGCCTATTTCCCTCCAACCAATTAGAAGCTGACTGCTGAGGGCCATCAGTCACAACATCGAATTCCTCCTCTGGACTCTCTGCTGGTGGAGCGAGAGAGTCCGATACTAGCTCTCTATTAGCATTCTCTGCCGCTGCCGGAAAAAATTCAACCCGTGGCTGAACTTGCGGTTCATTAAAACGAGCAAACGGCCCTCCACTTTTAGACAAAGGGATCGAGCCAAATCCACTATAAGACGGCATGGGGTTACTTATTTCTAAAGCCCTTTTGATGGCCCGCGACACCGCTAAGAAGATATGACTTGGCTCACGGAAGCGAACTTCTGTCTTTTGTGGATGAACATTGACATCGACCTCCTCCGAAGGAACCTCGATTTTTAAGGCACCTTGAGGATATTTCCCTGGCTTTAAGAAGTTAGCGTATCCATCGCGTGCGGCCGCAATGAGCAACCTATCTCTAACAATTCTCCCGTTTACGATAAACCGCAGACGCCCACTACCCGCTACTGCCTCAATAGGACGACACAGCACAGCCTCTACGCGAACAGTTCCACAGGGAGTAACGACATTGTCGTTCACAACCAGTGGTTCGCCATTACCTGTAAGCTTTAGTTCTCTCACTCTGGCAAAAAAACTCTCTGATGGCAGAAACGACAGACTCTCCGCACCATCGCTTAACAGCGAGATGCGCAAATGCGGATGGGCAAGCGCAAAATCAATTAACAGCGCCTTAACTACCTGCTTTTCCGCTCGCTCGGATTTTAAGAAACGCCTGCGAGCTGGGACGTTAAAAAATAGCTGCCTAACTTGTATTCTAGTGCCAACCCCACATGGCAGCTCCTTAATCTCCTTAGTGCCGCCACCGTCAATACAGATCTCAACACCTCGCGCTACGCCATCTTCTGCCGCTCTGGTAGTGAGAGTAAACTTGGACACCGCTGCAATAGACGGCAGAGCCTCGCCGCGAAATCCAAGAGTGTCGATGTGAAAAATATCGTCAGTACTGCGAATTTTAGAAGTGCCAAATCTCTCCACTGCCACAACCGCATCTTCCAATTCCATGCCCCACCCATTATCGATTACTTCGATATTGCTATGCCCCCCATTGTCCAAAATGACCGTAACGCTAGTAGCTCCTGCATCTATTGAATTTTCTACAAGTTCTTTAACTACCGATGCGGGCCTTTCGACTACCTCGCCAGCCGCAATTTGGTTAACTACGGTATCGGTCAGAATCTTAACAGGACGTTTAACACGTTCTATGTTTTGGGACGCTATCTTTTCGGTGTTCATCCTAATACTGGCTTAATTTTTATTTCTCGTGGAGAGTTTCGTCCAAGGCCACGCCTTACGACCATTGTGACAACTTCTCCCGACTTAACGTCGCTTAGAGCATCGAGGACATCCGCTTTGGAAGAAACCCGCACACCATTTACGCTAATAATGAAATCTGCCTGTGAGACATCGATTACATATCCAACAAAAAGCCCCTGTCGCACCATCCGCCTCGCTCCTTGAATCCCAGCTTCATGAGCTGGGCCACCATCTTGAACGTAAAGCACGTATGGCCCATATTCAGTATCGGCCATCACTACGCCAATTTTTGGCCTTAAAACCCGACCATGCTTTATGAGCTCTGGCAAGGCCAATTTAATTTGATTTACTGGAATGGCAAAACCAATCCCCGCACTTTCGCCCGTTCGGCTTAAAATTGCGGTATTTAACCCTACTAACCTACCCAAGGTATCCAACAGCGGGCCACCAGAATTACCTGGATTAATCGCCGCATCCGTCTGAATGATGTCTTCAATTAACCTTCCACTCTCTGCTCTAATAGTTCTACCTAAACTCGACACTATGCCAGTAGTTAGCGTTCTATCCAATCCAAATGGATTTCCAATCGCTAAAACGCGCTGGCCCACCTCCAGTGCGGACGAATCGCCTAGCTGCACGGCAACCAGATTCCGCTTATCTCCAACTATCTGCAACAACGCAATGTCATTGTCTGGGTCTTGACCAACTAGGCGAACCTTTTCAGTCCTGCCTCCCGCGAGATTAACCGTAATTTGTTCTGCGCCTTCTATGACGTGATAATTGGTTACTATATAAGCCTTGGCTGAATCTATTATTACACCAGACCCAGATCCTTCTTGGTGAGAGGAGCCAAAAAAATCCGCAAGTTCAGCTCGCGTGCTCACATTCACCACGGCTTCATTGCTTTGGCGATAGGCATCGATAACGTGCTGCTCATCCGCCGTTCTTACAGCTTGTGCTAGCGTGTTATCAGCCGCCAAGGCCTCATAACTAGACAAACCCTGGCGAGTTAAGAGGAAAAATGAGATTATAATACATATTGCCGTAAGCGAAATATTTAACTTATTTACGGCAAACGGTTTAATGCTTGCGCAAATTTTACTAAACATTTTATTCAGACTTATCATTTTACTTTAATGTCACATTTACCCGACCTAAAATCAGTTCTCGAATGTATCGCAGAACACACTAGACGAAAAGAGACTGTTGTATTCACTAATGGGTGTTTTGACGTACTGCATGTAGGTCACGTTAGATATTTAAGCCAAGCTCGCGGCTTAGGTGACAGACTAGTTGTAGGCATAAATACTGACCAATCGATTAAGCGCCTCAAAGGCCCATTGCGCCCTATAAATTCTGAAAACGATCGCCTGGAGGTGTTGTTAGGGCTAAAAGCTGTCGATTATGCAATTTTATTTGACGAAGATACTCCTGAAAACTTAATTAAACAAATTCGGCCTCAGTTTCTAGTAAAAGGCGGTGACTGGCCAGTAGAAAAAATTGTCGGTGCTGAATTTGTGCGTTCATATGGGGGCACCGTGCTTGCCTTGCCTTTTTACGATGGATATTCTAGCACTGAAACAATCAGCAAGATGCAGCGTTAATGGGCGTGCTTCATGACAGAACGTTAGTCGGCATTTATGGCTGTTAACCAGTTTTTTAGCTCCGCTAAACCCTTTGAACTAACTTTATGTTCCACGTCATCGGATACAAAGTTCACAGTAACACCCAGCCTTTCAAGTCCAATTTTTGCAGCATTAGCCTTTTCTAGCGTGACTCTCTCATCCTGTGTGCCGTGAAAGATAAAAAATGGAGGTAAGCTAATCTCTCCCGAGAAAATTTTCGGGCAAATAAGCCTTGCATCAGTCTCAAAGGCAATAGATGGGATAAAACCAGCGAGGAGTGCTACTCCACGAAACATTTGTGGATTCCTAAGGCTAACCAAAGCGGCGAGTGCCGCACCCTGACTAAATCCAACCACATAAATCTTCCGCTCATCGATGCCGTATAAGTCGACGATGGATACAGCGAATTTTTCAATCCGCTCAACAGCAGGTAAGATTAGTTCTAGGTGAAAGATTGTGCCTTTTGACGACCCAGCTTTATCAATATCCCACCAACTAAAACCGCCAATTGGATCTGGCATAGGAGCCTGTGGTGTAACGACGACGGCATTAATGTCTTTAACGGCTTTAGAAAATGTCCACATTGCACGGGCGTTTCCAGCTCTTCCGTGAATCATAACTACAGCCGGGGGTTTTTCACACAGTCCATGGCGTTCTGGGGTATGCACCCGATATTCCAGGCCCAATCGATCTACTTCCTCACGCGTAGCGTCTCGGGAATCCAGCATTAAAACTCCATATTTGACACAAATTCGCCCTTTAATTTGTAATTATTGGTGTATTTTGCATAAACTGCTTGACCGGCACAACTTTATTGATTATACCGTTTCCAAAAAGTAAGTTAAATATTTTACTTTTTGGAAACGGTATTTGTTGTTTATTGGCAAGTGCTTACGCACTTGCTGTCTATAGCATTTACAAAAATCCTTTTTGTAAATGCTATAAAAGCGCAACCTACGTCCCCATCGTCTAGTCAGGCCCAGGACACCGCCCTTTCACGGCGATAACACCGGTTCAAATCCGGTTGGGGACGCCATTCGTTAAAAAGCTGACCTCATTTGCGTCTATTGTTGCATCTGCAATAGCATCTAGGCTCTCATCCAGGAAAACAGCTAGCGACAAGTAAATCATATAGCAACCGCAGCATCGCTATTAGAAGTGCCAAGCTGGGTTAGCGTGCCCACTTCTTTAACAAAACGTTGATGGAGGGCCTGACTGCCGAGAACTAATATTAAAATCCACTCCAATTGGTGCCGCATTAGGGAGTTTATGGGGGCATGATTTAGCATATTTCGCAGGTGTGTCACCACAGTGGGATCGAATAACCCGGAATCCTGCAAGGCGCGATGGCTCAGTAGAGACGAGGCGAATTCTGGTGATTGTGGCGAGAAAAACCATTCTTTGATAGGCGAGTAAAATGGCTGTTTTATGCGCTTCCTGGTGTCCTGTGGCAAAACTCCTTTCATAGAGGCGCGAAGAATT
>JADLFC010000140.1 GCA_020845775.1 Deltaproteobacteria bacterium | reverse complement strand
CTCAACGTTGCTGAATCGGAACGTAATTTCTCTGGGTTGCGCCGACGTATACTTGCCTTGGACGCCCGATTTTGGTTTCTGGGTCGGAAATCATTTCCCGCCACTGTGCTATCCAACCGGGCAGGCGACCTAGGGCAAACATTGCAGTATAGCCGGGAACGGGAATTTTTAGGGCGGCATAGATTATACCGCTATAAAAATCGACGTTCGGGTATAGCTTTTTTTCTATAAAATATTCGTCTTTAAGCGCAATTTCTTCGAGCTCGAGCGCAACGTCAAATAGAGGGTTTTTAAAGTTTGTTTTCTCAATTACCTTGTGACAGTGCTTCTTAAGTATCGTTGCCCGCGGGTCATAATTCTTGTATACGCGATGACCAAAGCCCATCAAGCGAAAAGAATTGTCCTTGCGTTTAGCCATGTCGACATAATGCCTTACGCTTTGTCCACCCTTAACTATAGAATTTAGCATCTCCACCACCGCTTGGTTTGCGCCACCATGCAGTGGGCCCCAAAGTGCGCCAATGCCAGCCGAAATGCTTGCATATAGGTTTGAAAGACTGCTTCCAACCATTCTAACAGTCGAGGCCGAGCAGTTCTGCTCGTGGTCGGCGTGTAAAATCAGCAGCAAGTCCAAAGCTGCAACGATGTCCGGATCAAGATAGTAATCCTCCGCCGGCGTTGCAAACATCATGTGCAAGAAGTTGGCACAATAGGAAAGACTGTTGTCCGGGTAAATGAATGGTTGACCAATAGATTTCTTATAAGCAAAAGCGGCCATCGTAGGTAGCTTGGCAAGAAGGCGAATTATGCCAAGGTCAAGCTTCTCCAAATCTTTAGGATCATCCCAATCCTGATAAAACGTGCAGAGCGCCATAACAACGGACGAAAGTATCGCCATGGGATGCGCGTCCCTAGGAAACCCATCGTAAAAGCGCTTCATGTCCTCGTGAATCAAAGTGTGGCGCGTAAGCGTTGACACAAACTGATCCAACTGAACCGCAGAGGGTAGTTCGCCATAGATCAGCAAATATGCGGTCTCTAAAAATGATGATTTTTCTGCTAGTTCGTCTATTGGATAGCCGCGGTAGCGCAAAATTCCGGCTTCGCCGTTTACGTAAGTTATAGCACTCCTACATGCGCCAGTATTGCCGTAGCCAGTATCATAAGTAATGTAGCCAGTTTGAGCTCGGAGTTTGCTAATGTCTATGGCTTTTTCCTGTTCGGTGCCAATAAGAGTTGGTAAAAGAATTTCCTTGCCGTCTGGTAGGGTTAATTTAGCCTCTGAGTTTGCCATTGTTCACCTAGGAATCGTTAATTTTATCTAACTTAACTACCGTCACTAATTACATGCCGAAATGCTATGTTTGGATTAAGCACATCGCTCAAAACGACGATAGTTTAGATACAGAATAAGATGTTTGCGTTTTAAGTTTGGTGCGCGACGCACTATTTTCTTACCAACGCAAAAAATCAAAATTACTGGCTTTTTAGTTCGGGTGCAAGAAGAATGAGTGCGATTTTAAGCATTATAGTTGTTTCGGCCTCTGTTTTTGGCGGCTTTGCTATGGCTAAGGGGCACTTTGGGATATTGGTTCAGCCTTCCGAGTACGTGGTTATTTGTGGAGCAATGCTTGGAGCATTGATAGGATATGCACCGATAACGACGTTTACTAAGATACTAAAATCCATCCCCATTGTGTTTAAAGGAAGCGGTGTAACAAAGAACACCTTCTTACAGCTCCTGGGTTTGTTGATTACAATCTTTAACGTCATTCGCAAAGAGGGAGTTCTTGGCATTGAAAAGGATTTGTCAGATCCCCATACGAGCGAGCGCTTCAAGAAATATCCAGCCATATTGCACGATCACCATGCCATGGATCTACTGGTAGGCTCTCTCAGGCTGTTCGTAGACGGGGTGGTAAATGCCTTTGACTTAGATAAACTAATGGAAACAGAAATTGAAACTCATCACAGCGAGTCTGCCGAAATAACGACGCTCCTAAACAAAGTTGCAGATGCCGCTCCTGGCATCGGTATAGTAGCCGCGGTGCTAGGTATTATCATCACTATGGGTCACATCGACGGGCCCCCGTCGGAGATTGGGCACCACGTTGCTGCAGCACTAGTTGGAACATTTTTAGGAATCTTAATTAGCTACGGCTACCTACAGCCCATCGCACAGAATATCGATTCGATTAACCGCGAAAAGCATTTACTTCTAAGCGCCATACGCGCAGCGGTAGTCTCTTTTGCGGGCGGCTCGCCACCACAGGTAGCGCTAGAATTTGCGCGAAAGGCCATAACATCCGATTTTCGTCCAAGCAATGCGGAACTAGAAGCAATAGTTTCTGAGGCTCGTAAAGCTTAAGTCATACACATAACTATTTTTCGAGATAAAAAGGTATGCCTGAGGGGCCAGACGGCAAAACTATCATCATAGTAAAGAAAGTCTCGGGCCACGGCGGTCATCACGGTGGTGCGTGGAAGGTGGCCTATGCTGACTTCGTAACTGCGATGATGGCGCTATTTTTGGTTTTGTGGCTAGTAAATAGCGCCTCTGTTGCAACCCGCGAAGCGTTGGCGAGCTACTTTCGTAGACCGGGTGTATTTGAGGCTGGTTCTGGTAGTCCACTAGAAATTGGCGGAGGTGGGATATTGCCTGATACATTTGCACCGCCTGCCGATGCCGATTCTCAAACTCTTCCGCATCACAATATCTACGAGGAGGCCGGCGCGGCAGAGGAAGCTGGCGACACTGGTGCTTTGACAGAGGAAGAGGAGAAGGAGAGATCCAAATTCGACGAGTTGTTAAAAGAGCTGCAAGAGGAAGTAGAGCGCATGCAGGAAGAATACGGCGCTCTACTTGGGCAATTTGAGTTAAAGGTTGACCAGCAAGGGCTTCATCTTGAAATAATGGATACGGAGAATGCCTCGATGTTTTCCGTCGGAAGTTCAATTCTTTCTAGTGAGGCACAGCAAGCTTTGCGCAGCATAGCAACTATATTAATGGACCTACCAAATCCGATAGACATAGAGGGCCATACGGACGCGACTCCATTTAGCGAAAAAATGCAGGCGCGCTACGACAACTGGAACCTTTCAACCGATCGCGCCAATGCAGCTCGAAGAATATTTCAGGAGCAGGGGATGAAGGACGAAAAAATTGCGCGAGTGGTTGGTTTTTCGGCACAAAGGTTAAAACGAGAAGACGATTCGCATCATCCTTCCAATCGCCGAATTTCAATTTCAATGCGCTTTACCGATCGCGCTGCAAAAGCCCTGTCGCAAAAGAAAGCAGTGACATCCCAACTTAGCTCATCATCCTCGTCAGCCGCGTCCTCGATTCATTCCGAATTGCGGAGCGAGAACAGCAGTAAGGTTAGCCAATTTAAGTGGGTTGAGAGACTGGATCCAAAAGAGGAAGCGGACGAGGCTGCCAGGGCGCAAGAAATCGAAAGATTGGCAAATGAAAGCGAGAAGCAGTCTAAGAGCTCTGGACTCAAGTTCGAACTAAGACCTTCAACGCCTTCCGAGATGGGATATGAAGGTAGTGGCGATGCCAGCAAGAGCGGAGGCAAAAAACTAGACGATGATTTAATTTTTGGCGACGATAATCCGTTTTTTGGCACGGGAGCGAAAAAGTAGCACAAATGTTTGAGGGCGCTCGCTAGCGTTAGCAAAGCAACGCCCCTTACTCAGCTTCGGGTGAGTTGCGAATTGAAAGAAGGATTTGCGAATCGGACACCTCGGCCCTTTCGCTTACGTAGAGTTTTTCTACGCAGCCAGATGTTGGCGAGATTACGTTGTTTTCCATCTTCATAGCTTCGAGTTTTAGCAATACATCACCGCGCTTTACTAGCGTGCCTTCTGGCGCGAGGATGGCAATAACCACTCCAGGCATCGGGGAGTATATAGGGCTTAGATTCGGATCGAGCACTTGCGAGCTCGTTGGAAGTGCTAGCGATTGCTGTTTGGATGTCTTAGCACGACTATCTGAAACCGATTGCGTTTTGTCCCTCACGCCTTCGCCAGTGCTTGCAACTGTATTTAAAAACTCCACCTCGTAGTGGCGATCGGCAATTGAAAATACGACCCTAGAACGCTCGCGCTGGATAACCTTGACCTCGTAGTTGTTGCCATTAACGGCGATGTGACAAGTAGTAGGTTCCTTCATGGTTTTTTGCACTTATTAGCTGATCGCCTCACCGTTACTTTTACTTTCTGTTTTTGCGAATGTGCACGTCTCCGGGTATACGACAAGTATCCATATGGGCCTATTCCCTCGTGTCTCTCCAGTAGCAATGCGGCTCCGATCGCGATAATGATTTCTGGATGGATCAAATCTCGATTAGTGACCATCGCTGAACCATTTGGCATTAAAAGTTTACTGTCCTTATCCTCGCTCATAGTGGAATGTTCCCGTGCTTTTTAGCGGGGTTTGTTTGTTGTTTAGTTTCGAGCATTTCAAGTGCGCGAATGAGGTGAAGTCTGGTTTGCGATGGTTCAATTACGGCATCGATATACCCAAGTGAGGTGGCAGTCCAAGGATTTGCAAACTGCTCTCTATATTGATCTACTAGTTCTAAATGTGCTTGCGCGGAATCCTTGGCATCGCTTAGTTCTGAACGAAATATTATGTTTACGGCCCCCTCGGGGCCCATTACTGCCACTTCAGCCGTTGGATATGCCAGGTTAATGTCTCCGCGAATGTGCTTTGAACTCATAACGTCGTAAGCGCCCCCATATGCTTTTCTAGTTATGACCGTTACCTTCGGAACAGTTGCTTCCGCGTAGGCATATAGCAGCTTAGCTCCATGACGGATTATTCCGCCAAACTCCTGTTTAGTACCTGGGAGGAAGCCGGGCACATCGACAAAAGTAACTATGGGGATATTAAAAGCATCACAGAATCGAACGAAACGCGCGGCCTTAATGCTGGCATTGATATCCAAGCAGCCAGCAAGGACTTGCGGCTGATTTGCCACGATGCCAACGCTATAGCCACCAAGGCGCGCAAATCCAGTTACAATGTTTCCCGCGTAATTTTCTTGCAGCTCGAAAAAATCCTCGCAATCTACGACCTTGAGTATGATTTCCTTTATGTCGTATGGGAGGTGCGGATTTTCGGGGACTATTTCGTCCAAAACTGGTTCTAGGCGACTAGGGTCGTCGCTTGTGCTTAGGCGTAGGGGCGACTCCGCATTGTTTTGCGGAAGGTAACTAAGGAGCTTTCGGATTTGCTGAAAACAGACATCTTCATCCTTTGCCAATAGATGAGCAACCCCGCTTATCTCGTTATGCGTGTGGGCGCCCCCTAAATCTTCCTTTGAAACTATTTCTTTTGTTACTGCCTTGACGACGTCTGGGCCAGTTATAAACATGTAACTAGTTTGCTCTGTCATTGCGATAAAGTCGGTAATTGCTGGCGAATAAACAGCGCCACCAGCGCATGGGCCGAGTATCGCAGAGATCTGTGGCACTACTCCCGAAAGCATTACGTTTCTTAAAAATATATCTGCGTAACCGCCGAGACTTTCAACGCCTTCTTGAATGCGCGCTCCGCCGCTATCGTTTAGACCAATGATGGGGCAGCCTACGGACTGCGCAAGATCCATAATTTTGGTAATTTTCGCCGCGTGTGTCCTGGAAAGGGCTCCGCCAAAAACCGTAAAATCCTGAGCAAACAGAAATACCTGTCTGCCATCGATGTTTCCGTATCCACAAACGACTCCGTCGCCTAAAAACTTTTTTTTATCAATACCAAAGTTTGAGCACTGATGGGTAACGAACTTGTCAATCTCGACAAAACTGCCAGGATCTAGAAGTTTTGCAATGCGTTCTCGCGCAGTGAGTTTCCCGGCAAGATGTTGTTTTTCGACCTTGTCCTTTCCGCCACTTTGTTCGGCTTCGACGTGCATTCTTTTTAGCCTGGCTAGTTGCTTCCTAATCAAAGTATATATTCTCCTGCGGTGCCTTAAGTTTTATTAGACAGAATAGTGAGGACCATAAATTACTTACTTATAAAAAAACTTGAGGTATTGAGCTAGAACTGAAATTATTGGATAGGTCATTTCGTATTATTTTTATGCAGACTAAATTATTAAATCCGCCGTCGATTTGGAAGCCTTTAAGAAAGCACTTTGCTGCCTGGCGGGATTTGTTTTGCAATAAGTCTCCTGGGTTTGGCGAAGCTCATGATGCTGGGAAGGTTGTTATTAGTTCTGCCATTGAGATCCAGCCTTGCTATTTTCCAGGAGAGGATAACGCGCGTGCAACGCGTTATCTACGCGAAATAGGATTCCCGGGGCAGTGGCCGTTTACTCGAGGTATCCACTCCGGCATGTATTGCAGTCAAATATGGACTATGCGTCAGTATGCCGGATTTGGGACCGCCCGCCAGACGAATCAGCGTTACCGCTATTTGCTTGACAAGGGAACCACTGGCTTAAGCGTAGCTTTTGATTTGCCTACGCAAATGGGCTGTGATTCGGATGAGGAGCGCGCTTGCGGAGAGGTGGGAAGGGTTGGCGTTGCCATTGATTCCCTAAGGGACATTGAGTTGCTCTTTGACTCAATACCGTTAGAGAGCATTTCGACTAGCATGACAATTAATTCCACCGCGTCTATTCTTCTTGCGATGTACTTGGCATTGGCAAACAAGCGAAATGTTTCCTGGGATAGACTGCGCGGCACAGTGCAGAACGATATTTTAAAAGAGTATATCGCGCGTGGCACATATATTTTTCCGCCTCGACCTGCCTTAAAATTGGTGACCGATATTTTTGAATTTTGCCGCGCCGAAGTCCCTCAGTGGAATACAATAAGTATTTCCGGCTATCACATGCGCGAGGCTGGAGCTAGCGCTGTTCAGGAACTTAGTTTTACTTTGGCCAATGCCATTGCTTATGTAGAATCCGCCCTACAAAGGGGTTTAGATATAGATGCGTTTGCTCCTCGGCTGACGTTTTTTTTCGGTTGTCACAATGATTTTTTAGAGGAGGTTGCAAAGTTTAGAGCTGCGCGTAGACTTTGGGCGAAAGTTGTGAGGGAGCGATTTGGGGCAAAGAATTCAAAATCCTGTATGCTTAGGTTCCACACTCAAACGTGTGGCTCGACGCTCACCGCTGCACAGCCCGAGGTTAACATAGTACGCACTACATTGCAGGCACTTGCGGCTGTACTGGGCGGTACCCAGTCGCTACATACTAATTCCTACGACGAGGCACATCGCCTGCCCACAGAAGATGCTGCAACTTTGGCGCTGCGCACGCAACAAGTAATCGCTTTCGAAAGTGGAGTGACACAAACAGTTGATCCGCTGGGCGGAAGTTATTGCATTGAGCAAATGACGGATGCAATAGAGAGCGCAGTAACCAAGGAACTCGACGAGATCGATAGGATGGGAGGAATGTTAGCCGCTATTGAAGCTCGGTATCCTCAGAAAGGCATCGAGGAGTCTGCTTTTAATTATCAAAGAGAAATCGAGCAAGCCGAGCGCATTGTGGTTGGAGTCAACCGCTTTGTAGAAGGTGTCAATAATGCGGGGAATAGTCGTGTTCTTTGCGAAGCAGGGGAGTTTCCTACTGTATCGGCATGTGCAGGGAAAAGGGGCAGTTTCGCTGAGAGCGACGTTGGCATTGAGAAGGCGCAATGTGAATTTGTGCGCGAAGTTCGGCGTGCGCGAGACAATGACGCAGTGGAGCGCGCTTTAGGCGACTTGGAGTCCGCGGCTCGTGAAGGCCGCAATGTAATGCCCTATGTAATTAGTGCCGCAAGTTGTTATTCTACTCTCGGCGAGATTTCTCAAACATTGCGCAGGGTTTATGGCGAGTACGAATAGGGATGTCATTGGTTTAAACAAAGTATGCTAGTGCCTGTGGCCGATTTTTGTGGGGATATTGCCAGAAAAATCTATTTATAATATTTTACTGCATTTGCGTTGGGAAGCTGCCGCGTTCGTGATATAATTTTTTGCTTTTCTTTTTTCTTTTGTTTAGTGGGGGTTATTTAGTTTATGCGAAAGAGAGATCTTGATAAATTTAAAAAGCTTCTGTATGCGGAGCGGCAAGCCATTATTCAGCATTTGACTGATTTACAGGCGGCCTCAGAGGGAGAGATTTCTGATACGGGTGGAGATTCGGTCGATCTCGCGTCGATTGAAATAACTCAAGCGAACATTCAGAAGTTAGGGACTAGGGAAAAGAAGCTGCTAAAAAAAATTGATCATGCTTTAGCTAAGTTTGAGACGGGCGAGTTTGGCATCTGTGAGCAGTGTGGAGAGGGGATAGCTCCAGCGCGCCTAGAGGCGCGGCCGGTTGCACAGTATTGTATTGATTGTAAGACCGAGCTAGAGCAGAACGAGAGGCGTTATACTGATAGGGATGCAGTTGAGACTTTTGGTGGTCAGACCGATGAGTTTGACGATAGCTTGAGTTAGTCCGAATTTTCATTGAAAATTTCCTTAAAGAATCTTTCGGCGATTGCTGGTCGCCATGGGTTTGTCGTTTGCAGTGCGCTTCCGCTTGAGGTTGCAAGCCAAGTTTTACAGACACAGTCTTCTAATCTGCGAGATTGGCAAGATCGCAATTACTGTGGCGAGATGAAATACATGGAGCGCCGTGTCGATATATTTATCGATTTGCGTAACTTCCTTCCAGAAGTAAGATTTGTCGTTGTTCTTGCCATCCCCTATTCTGGACAAAAAGCTTTGCACTTTTTGCCGAAATGGGGTTATGGGCGGGTTTCTCGCTATGCCTGGGGAAAAGACTACCACATTGTTTGTAGGAGTTTGTTAGAAAGCTTTATCGCTGACCTAGAAGTAGAGATTGGGGATGTAAGGGGGATGATTAAGTGGCGCGCATTTTCTGATGCCGTGCCGCTTTTAGAGCGCGCATTAGGTGCTCGAAGTGGCCTTGGGTTTGTAGGAAAGAATGCCATGCTCATTCGTCCAGGGCTGGGGTCTTATTTTTTTATTGCGGAGATACTTTGGGATGTCAGTGTTAGTGATTGGGAGGAAAATCCCAACTTGTGGCGCGGAGGAAGGCGTTTAGAACCAAAGGTCGAAAAAAGTTGTTTGGCTGGGGAGAATTGTTCGAAATGCACGGGTTGTATCGAGGCTTGTCCGACAGAGGCAATAGTTTCGCCAGGTGTTATCGATGCTCGTCGCTGCATATCTTATCTCACGATAGAAAAGAAGACGCCTTTTTCGCCCCAAGAGTCTAGCAGCATTGGGGATTGGATCTTTGGTTGCGATATGTGTCAAGAGGTTTGTCCTTTTAATGCAAAAAGCGACGAGCTTCAGCGATGCGATTCGTTCTTAGATTCTAAGCCCTGCAAGTATTTAAGTCTTCAGTCTATTCTCGGCATTTCTAGTGACGGGGAGTTTAAGCAAACTTTTAAAGATACGCCATTCATGCGCGCGCGCCGCGAGCGCCTTGTGAGAAACGCTTGCAGCGTGGCAAGCAATACTAAGTATTTTCCAGCGGCTAAGCTGCTTTCAATCCTAATGCAGCAGGACAGCTCTGAACTCATCCGCGCTCAAGCAAGATATTCGCTAGAGGAATTAGCCCGCTGCGCTGATGGAGTCGAGGCGATTAGGATTGGGCGATTCCTGTAATTGCGGGGTGCTAAGACGCTGAAAGCGCTAATTCTTATCCAAAATGACGCGTTCTTTCTGGGTAGAAAGAGTTCCGTGATCGATTATTGCGATAGTCATGCGGCTGATGGCGACGCGCTTATTCGTGCTTTCTTCAGCGATGTCGGTTTGCCATACGTGAGTGCG
>JADLFC010000139.1 GCA_020845775.1 Deltaproteobacteria bacterium | reverse complement strand
TTTAGCTCATTAGTTTCCGGAATCATGTAGTATTTGTCGTTATATTTAAATACATACGGGTATGAGAGATGACACTTTGGCTCATTTAGAATCATCTGGTCGTAAGCCCAGGTTATGCCGCCATCTGTGCTTTTAGCAAGCGCTAAGTCTCCTCGATTACTCTGGTAACTTCCGTTAGGTGCCTTCCCCCCTGGGGACATTCTCGTCAGCACCTCCATAAAAAGGTGCAACTCACTTCCCTTGGGGTATAAGAATGGATCTGCTACGAAGCCAGCCGAGACATCTTTCACGCTGCTCGCCGTTAGGATGGGTTTTTCAGTCAATGGCACGAGAGTTTCAAACGGAGTGCTCTTATTGTAAGCGCTCCAGTCAGGACTGGTTGTCGGATTATTAACTATAGCTTCAGGATAAGAAGGGGAGCTCTTGTAGAGTTGACTAACCTCAACCTCAGCAAGCGGCCTGTTATACACGCGCACTTCGCCAATTAGGCCCTTAAAGTTATAATTACTACTGCCGTTCCCGTGTTTGCCGATAAAGGTTTTTTGTCCCAATACTTTGGTGTACCGTATGGGAGAGCTATGGGTACTTGAGCCAACGCGTATTCCATCGACGTATAGCCTTTGGTCGCCCGCCTTAACGGTGTAAACGAAGTGATGCCAGCCCTTACCCTGGTAGTTGAGCTTTTCGTTGTTGAGGCCATATGCAGCGGTATTTCGCCAGTTAGTTCCGTCGTGATAAAAGGCAGTCAGTCCGCCGCTTATTGCGCCGTCAAGGCGAATCGCCGCGTAATCGCCTATAGAAATGACATCTGCGCCGTTAATTCCCCTCGCCTGTAAGTTAGCCCAGACGGATAGAGTGACATTTGCGGGTTTATCGAAGAGAGTGTTAATCTCAGCATATTGATTATTTTCATTATTGACGTTTAGTGCTAGCGCAGCACCACTGCCCTCCTGTATCCACTTATTATTAGTAGCGGTATCGCTGTTATGTTTTAAAACAGTTCTTAGGCTGCTTACCGCAGGGCCATTAACGGCTGTGGCATTGTTCCCCTTGCCTGTCTTGTCGGGAACTGTGCCTGTTTGCGTAAAATTCCACTGACCAACTAGTCCCGAAGTGGTTCTGTATAGCTCAAGAACGTCATTTGGGCTAAGTGGGCGGTCATAAATGCGAATATCTCCAACTGCGCCAGTAAAGTCGCGAGTGCTAAAGGCATTGCTATAGGTAGCAGTGCTACCGTCGCCAACTGTTATTTTGCTTGAAAGGTTCCCATATCTCCCAATCACAGTAAGTGGAGTGCCAGCATAACTGATAGAGGCATGCGTATCGCCGGAGTTGGAACCGATTACCTCTCCATCCACATATAGAGCGTGCGTTTTGTTGGCGGTGTCAACCACGTAGACAAAGTGATGCCAGCCAGTTCCACTGTAGTATCTTTGAGAACTTGCTGTCCACGTATTTATCCAGGCGCCTCCATTATGAAAGAAACCATAAGTCCCCTTATCTATGTCATCGAGCCTAATGCCCACCCGATCGCTTAGAGAAATCAATTCGGAAGCATGAGTATCGCGGTTGCTGAGGTTAGCCCAAAGGGAGATAGTAATATTTTGTGGATCGCCAAAAAAAGTTGGTATTTCGATGTGATCTTGTTTGCGAATTTGACCATCATAGCTATCCAATAATAAAGCTTTTCCATTTATTCCACTTCCCCATGTAGCGCCCTTAATAGTTCCCGTAACTGAGCCAACCCTGGGGTTTATCGTATTCCCGAACCCTTCAGACAAAGGATAATGGGCGATGAGATTATCCTGAATATCCGCCGCAGCATTTGAAGTTGCGATTGCTATAGAAGCAACGGCAAAAACTGTAGTTGTGAAAAAACCTTGTAGCTTATTCATTTGTCCTCCGTAAGCGATAACCTAAACCGTTTCTAACACAAAAAAATTGGCGTGCTGCCCTTAACTCAGGACTGGCGTAAAACTTTTCTTTTGCGTAACTTAATCTTTACCAAACTTAACCGACATGCCTCACGTCCTTTAGGAAAATGCAAAAACCGCGCCAGCTACTAAGGAACCCAATTTGGCAAAATGTTACGGATTAATTAGTAAGAGGGAAAAACAGCTAAGATCCGAAAAGACCAAAAACGACTAGGAATGAGCATCTGGAGGATGTTTTATGATTTATGATTCACTCGCACTTCATCTTAGAAAGCTTTCATGTCTTGCTTTCTTACTGCTGTGTGCCTGCTGGCCGGCCTCAAGACATCAAGAGAGCCTACATTCTACAGCCGAGCGCAGTTTTACACTTGGAGTCGTGCAGAAGCAGATATATCGGGGCATGTCGCAGTCTGAAGTTGCCGAGGCGCTTGGGTCTCCAAATATTGTTACTAGAGACCAAAACGGAAACGAGAGTTGGGTTTACGATAAGATTGCCACCGAAGCTTCTTATTCGAGCGATCGCGGTGGAGTTGGCGGTGCGGGGGGTGTAGGAGGCGTGCCAGGAACGGTATTAATACTTGGCATTTTCACTGGCAACTACGATAGGGCAGCCGGGGCCGCGGCCTCCACGCAACGCACTCTAACTGTTGTGATAAAGTTTGATCACAATGGGAGAGTGGGCGACTTTAGCTATCACTCGTCGAAGTTTTAAATAGTCTTGCATTGATATTCTTGTGGAGGTCTCGATGAAGCGCGTTAAATTATCGCTCCTTTTGTGTTTTCTTGTCCTTGGTACAGTTTCGGCCTGCACTCCTTTGCACCCGAAACCCGAGCGAACTCAACTTGAAATTCGACAAATGCAGACTCGCGAATACGAGTCGGTTCAAGGCGGTCTTAGGCAGGTCATGAAGGCCCTAATAAACACTCTGCAAGATGCTGGATTTATTATTCAAAGTGCCGATAAGGAACTAGGGTTTATCACTGCCCAAAAGGAAACTGACATAGAGGATAAGTGGAATTCGTTTTTTGCGCACCTCGGAGCTACTCAAGGTCAGCCAGCACGTTATACTAAAAACTCGATTCTCGAGTGTTCGGTAAATGTTACTGAATTTGGCTCCAACATAAGAGTTAGGGCAAATTTTCAGAACAAAGTGCAAGACAATTTTGGCGCTACTGTATTAGTCCAACAGCTCGACAACCCACTTTTTTACCAAGAGTTCTTTTCAAAAGTAGATAAAGGCATTTTTATAGAGCGGCAAGGCTTGTAGATCGCCGCTGTGTCGGAAGAC
>JADLFC010000138.1 GCA_020845775.1 Deltaproteobacteria bacterium | reverse complement strand
TAGAGGCCAGTGAACTGCCGGACGACATCTACGATGTGGGTGCAGACGAAGTGCTATCGAAAAAAATTCGCTGCAGTTCTTCTGGAGAACTGTATAGCATTCAGAAAAAAGAATTCGATTTTTACCGGCGTCACTCTATTCCCATTCCCCGCAAGCACTGGAAACTGCGACTTAAGGAGCTCGCCCAAAAAAGAGAGATAATGAAAACTGTTTAACATTACACCTAAGTTTTTAAGGAGATACAGATGAAACAGAAATTCGTATACGACCTTCCCATGAGAGTTTTTCATTGGCTATTCGCTTTGCTTTTTGTTGCAGCTTTCGCGATTGGAAAGACTGTGGATGACGATTCTCTTGTATTTTCATATCACATGCTCGGTGGAATTGTTCTTTGCTTCTTAGTGGTTCTCCGAGTTCTCTGGGGCATATTCGGAACTAAGTACTCTCGATTTTCAGGCTTCGCGCTTCAACCCAATGAACTGGCGCTCTATCTAAAGGGAGTTGTAGCAGGAGAGAAACGCAAGTGGCTTGGCCATAATCCGGCATCAAGCTGGGCAGCAATAGCGATGATGGCATTTGCCTTGGGGCTCGGAATAACCGGCTACCTAATGACGACTGGACAGTGCAGCGAGGATTTAGAAGAGGTACATGAACTCTTAGCCAACGGGTTTTTTATTATTGTGCTCTTTCACCTCGCTGGCGTCGCTATACATACTTTACGTCATAAGGACGCTATATGGAAGAGCATGTTCACTGGCTGGAAGTCGGATATACCGGAAGAGAGCACTCCCGTGCGCTCTCATTCAGTAATTGGCATACTATTCTTGTTAACAACGCTATGGTTTTCCACTTACCTGGCTCAAAACTTTGATAGCAGCACTGCGAGTCTTAGCATATTTGGTTCGAAATTTCACCTTGGTGAAGCCGAAGAGAACGAGAACAAGAGCAAACGTGGCGAGAACGTTCGCGAAAATACATGAAGAGTTGAATAACGGATGGCTAACAGTTAAAATATACAAAGGGCTTCCGGCTCCCCAGTGGAAAAGGATGTCAAATGATTTTTGACATGACGTACGCGCCAATTGTAGCAGCAGGGAAAGGCTTAGGAGTTTTTTATGATAGTTACGAGATGTGTTAGGGGTGGGGTTTTATTGAGTACACTGCTGGTTCTTGCGTTGTCGTTTGCTTGTAGTGCCTCAGCACAAAGTAGTCAGGCAATTAATGGTCCACTTAAGGTTAGTCTGGTCAATCCGCGCTATTTTACTAACAACTCGGGGAAGGCCGTATATCTTACCGGTTCGAATTCCTGGGGCAATTTTCAAGATATGGGCTTTACTGACCCACCTGCCGCTTTTGATTATAATGCCTATTTGAATTTTCTAACGAAATACAATCATAACTTTATTCGTTTATGGATGTTTGAGAATACAAGGAGTGATAAGGCGGTTAGCCCGCCTTATTCTCGCTATCACCAGCCTATGATTTATTCACGCACTGGCCCAGGGAGTGCCAACGATGGAAAACTAAAATTTAATGTGCACCAATTTAATCAATCCTACTTCGATCGCTTGCGCCAAAAAGTGATAGCTGCTCGCGATAGGGGGATTTATGTGGGCATAATGTTGTTCGAAGGATTTAGTGTGTGGAATAGGGGTGGCAATGCCTGGTACTATCACCCCTACAATCCAGCAAATAATGCTAGCGGTATTGATGGAGATACCAATAACAATAATGACGGCGAAGAGGTGCACTCCTTGCTCGTCCCGCAAACCCTGTCGCTCCAGGAGGCTTATGTTCGCAAAGTAATCGATACGGTAAACGATTTAGATAATGTCCTTTATGAAATTTCAAACGAGGATAACGCTAGCGCAAGTGATTGGCAAAACTATCTAATTAACTTCATAAAGAACTACGAAAAAAGTAAGCCCAAACAGCACCCAGTTGGAAAAACCTCCTTTTGGGATTTTGCTACTAATCCCTTGTTGTATAATAGCCCGGGTGATTGGGTATCTCCCACTGCGCATCCTTGCAGTCGCGCACAGAATTGCGGGACCGCGGATACCGATTATGCAAAAAATCCACCAGCAGCTACGGGAAAGAAAGTTGAGCTTTTGGACACCGACCATATTGGTCGTGGCATGTATGAAAAGGATGGGGATTTTGCAAGAGCTTGGGTTTGGAAGAGCCTTTTGCGCGGTTATAATCCGATATACTTAGAGGTTCTTCCGAATAGTCAGATCAGCAAAGAGGATTATACGGCATCCTGGGGCGATACGCCTTTTGTACCGGCGCGCTATGCCATGGGTTATACGCTAACATATGCAAATAAGATGAACTTAATCGCAATGACTCCGCAAAATAGCTTAAGCTCTACCGCCTATTGCTTGGCCAACGTGGGAAATGAGTATTTAGTTTACCAGCCAGATTACACTTTGACGACAAACTCAAGCTTCACTGTGAGTTTATCTGCGGGCACGTACATTTTCGAATGGTTTAATCCCATCACTGGCAAAGTTGCTTCGACGGGAACAATCACAGCAAGTGGTGGCAATAAGTCTTTTACCGCTCCTTTCCCTCGCGATGCTGTGCTTTACATTAAGAAATCTGGAGATACCACTGCGCCGAATGCACCAAGCAATTTGCGCGTGTTGCCGTAAGCTAAAATATGGTTCCAGGTTCTTCTTTGAACCAGGTTTTCCTTGACTTAGTGGTTGCTCGATTGCTAATTACAATTAATAAAATGCATTTTATTAATTGTAGAGCGCCCGCTAGGTGGCTAATATTAAAGAACAAAATAGGAGATTAGTAGACGCCCTTAGGACGCGGATGGGCGAGAAAGCGCCGTTAATCCAAGTGGTAGTTGGGCCGCGACAGGTTGGAAAAACCACTGCTTTGAAAGCCGTATTGAGAGAAGCAGGCATTTATCATAGCGCCGATTACCCCACGCCTTTAAGTAGTGAGGTGCTATTAGATTGGTGGCAGGAGGCGGAAAATGACGCTTCGCGTTTGCTCGCGGTGGATGAAATTCAAAAAGTT
>JADLFC010000137.1 GCA_020845775.1 Deltaproteobacteria bacterium | reverse complement strand
AGAAATTTACAGAGACGGATATAAAATCTCGCTTGCGGGAAATGCTTTGTGGCAAACGCATCGCAATAGCCGCTGCTGGGAATATTCAGGCCCATGTCGTGCATGAATTTGCTGAGCAAGCGTTTGGACATTTGGTTGAGGGAGATGCTCATATGCCAGCGGTCCCAAAGTCATCATCCGGATTGGTTATTGCGCCCCTTTCAGTAAGTCAGTGTTATTTGAACCTAGGGGTTAGTTGGCCAGGCGTGCGCGATGGGGATTATATAGCGGCAGTGGTGGCGACTGCTATTTTAGGTGGTGGTATGTCGTCTCGGCTCTTTCAGGTTCTTAGGGAAGAGCGTGGCCTAACTTACGATGTGGGAGCGCAATCTTTTTGCTATCCAGATACTGGTGCATTGGTGATTAGTGCAATTTGTGAGCGGCGGAATTTGGATATAGTGTTGGAACTCATACTTGAGCAAATGGCAACATTGGAGCATGATGGGGTTAGAGAGGATGAATTGGGGCGAGTGATTGAGATGTTGGTGTCGCAGGTTGAAATGGAAGCGGATAGTGTAGGTGCGCGAATGTGGCGACTAGTCGAAACTGAATTAGATTTTGGACGCTATGTTAGTGTGGATGAAACCATTACTCGCTTAAGGCGACTAAGGCGCGAAAAAGTTGCTGAAGTTATAAGGTGCTGGTTTTCGCAGACAGAGTGCGTGTTGGTGCTCGGTGGCGATGTTGATGATTATCGACCAAGTGAGCTCGTCGCTATGAAGACGAGAGCGGTTATTGGCAAATAAGGCTTTTAAGGAGAGGTAAGTGTTTAATAAATGCTTTGTTTTAGATACTTCTGCCATTATTTCTCTTGTTCAAGACGTGACGACGTTTCGAGGAAGTGGCAGTCCCGCTTTTGCCGGCGTATTGGGCGATAATGAAATAGTTATTCCGAGAGTGGTGTTGGATGAGCTACATGCGCTTACTAGAGAAGACGGCGAGATAGCTGTAATTGCTAGCGAGGCAGCTAGACAGCTAGAGCAGTATTCTACACTTGGCTCGTTGCTTGAGGGTGTAGAGACTGAAAAAGGTGGGTTGTTGCGCGTTGCGCCTCGGCCTAAAACTGAGAAAGTCGTAGCTTGGGGTTTAAAGGCGAATGTTGCAGACCACGAGATACTCGCGACGACGCTAGAGGAAGAAACGCGCGTTCGTAGAGAGATGGAGGCTGATGTTAGCGAGGGTGAGGTGGAGGGAGGTGGAGGGGCCGAAGGTGATACGGCGCTGAAACCCGAAACGGCAGTTAGGCTGATTAGCCAGGATAGAATTTTACGAGTTCTTGCAAGAAGTGTTTATGGAGTTGTATCAGAGGAACTTAAATCCATATGTGCGCCGGATGCTTCAGATGATCCTGGTTGTAAAGTTATAAGCGTGAGTTCTAGTTCTTTAGATGAGATTATGAACTGCGGTTATTACGAGATGCGAGAAATGCCGCGCATGAATCAATTTTTCCATATCGTAGACCGCGAGAATCCCGATGTCCGTTATTGTTATGCAATAAGTGCAGAACCCGGAAGCAAGAGGGCGCACTTAATCGATCGCGCCAAAGTTGACTATCTTAAAGTTGCCGGAGAGGTTACGGGTAGGAATGTTAGGCAGAAACTGCTTCTTTGGGCATTGATGGGTTGTGGCGAGCCAGATCCAAATGCGTCTGGGGGGATTAGGCTAATTACTGTTTCCGGGCCTGCGGGAAGTGGAAAATCTTTTTTGGTGTTGGCTGCCGCATGGGAGCGCCTGGAGAGAGGGCAGTTTGAAAGAATAGTGGTTACCCGACCAATGGTTGACGTGGGGACTTCGCTTGGGTTTCTCCCCGGGACTCTGGAGGAGAAAGTGCGCCCTTGGGGTGGACCCATTGAGGATAACCTTAGAGCTATTGTGCAGGTTCCTTCTCCCAATGAGGGGAGAGGTGGCAAAAGAGGATTTCAAAAAGGCGAACGTCCCTTTGATGCAAAGGCGTGGCTAGAGATGGAAAATCGTCTAGAGCTCGTTCCCATGACGTATATTCGCGGGAGAACATTTCGCAATAGTTTTGTGATTTTGGAGGAAGCGCAGAATTTGGAGCGCGGCCCACTTAAAGTGCTTTTGACGAGATTGGGAGAGGGTAGCGTCGTCGTAGTAGTTGGGGATTTAAGCCAAATCGACAATCAATTTTTAAGCAAAAGAAATAACGGCTTAATTCACGCGATTAACGCATTTCGCAATTGGCCGCAAGCTATACATGTGCATTTAAGAGACATTGTAAGAAGCGATCTGGCTCAAGCAGCTAGTGAGTTGCTGTAACTGGCTGTTTAGTTTCTCAGCAAGGGTGGCGAGTTCCTTTTTGCTATCGCTAAAGTTAGCAGCTTGAAGCTTGTTTTTAAAATGCAGTTCAGCCTCTCGGGAGATGTCTTTTATTTCTTCTAACTGGAGGAAGGCAGCGCCACCGCGCATGGTGTGAAGGCGGTGTATTAGCACTTTTAGATGTTCCGGCTGGAGAGCTGAAGGGTCAGCTAGTAGTTGCTCGAAATAGCGCAAATGTCTATTGAACTCATCTACAAATAGTCTGAGTGCTGGATATAGGCATTCGGGTATTTCGCAAGAATTACTCACTATTAATTTCTCGACTTTTTTCTTATGTTTCTTTAGAAAGT
>JADLFC010000136.1 GCA_020845775.1 Deltaproteobacteria bacterium | reverse complement strand
CGCCTGCCCGGTTGGATAGCACAGTGGCGGGAAATGATTTCCGACCCAGAAACCAAAATCGGGCGTCCAAGGCAAGTATACGTCGGCGCAACCCAGAGAAATTACGTTCCGATTCAGCAACGTTGAGCAAGCACCGTAGTTTTTTTGCGCTGTAAGCCAAATTACAGGTTTATTTAACGGGCTCATATTGAAAACTCGGCTAGACTTCTTGTCGATTTTCGTCTAATCTGCTGCGCTATGCCAGACATTGCGTACATTGATGGAGAATACAAACCGATTAGCGAGGCCACTATCTCGATTAACGATCGCGGCTTACTGTTTGGGGATGCTGTCTATGCGACGATAGCTGCATTTAACCGCAAACCCTTTCTTCTCGATCGACACTTAAGTCGCCTAGAATCTAGTTGCAAAGAGTTAGGAATCGAAGCAAGCGCGATTATCGAAGCGCTTTACGACATAATTCCTAGTGGCACTCGGATGAGCGAGTATGAAAATTGCCTTATCTATGCCCAACTTTCACGGGGTGCTCATCCAAGGGATATATTTATTGACGAGAACATAGAGCCGCACTTTTTTGTCACCTTTCGGGAGTTAAAGGTTAGCCAAACAGCAAAGTATAGAGAAAATGGCGTAAACGTGATTCTTAGACCGGATCTGCGCGGCAAACGCTGCGACATTAAGGGCGTAAGCCTTCTGCCTCTAATGCTAATGAGGAACGAGGCGCGAAAGGAAAATGCTTTTGATGCCATTTTATATAAAGACGATGGCACGATAGCTGAGGGCTGTAGCAGCTCTGTTTTTTTTGTTAAGAGCAATACATTGATTACTCGCCCACTTTCACAGGCTTTAATTCCTGGAATTACTAGAAAATACGTAATTGATGTGATAGCACCGCGATTGGGTTATTCAGTTGTAACAGAGGAATTTGGAAAGGATTCACTCATGCGTGCGGAGGAAGTATTTCTATCAATGACTACTGCCTTGATAGTCCCAGTGATTTCAATTGACGGCGAAAAAATCGGCAGTGGTGTGCCCGGTGAAGTTACAAAAAAAATTACAGCTTGCCTTTTAAAAGAAATAGACTTGCAGACTGCTTAGGCACTATGAGCAAAGCTATTTGCTAGAGCAATCCGCTCTTCCATGTTCGTTAACTCTTTAGCGCGAGCTTGTACAACTCTTAAACGCGGCAACAAGCCAGCAAAATTGGCAATCTGAATGTTTAATCCAGGTCGCGCGTTTAATTCCAAAATTAGTGGTCCCCTATCCTTGTCTAGCACTATATCTACGCCCTGATATCCCAAACCAGTGAGCTCATATGAACTAGCAGCTAGCTTCAATAGTTGTTCCCATAAGGGGATCTTCACCCCTATAACGCTCTCGCCCGTGTCGGGATGTTCCGTAATAATATCGTTTCTCCACACAGCTCCTATTGTCTCGCCTTTCGCCACACATATGCCAGCGCCAATGGCGCCCTGATGCAAGTTAGCCTTGCCTCTGGAAGCTTTTGTCGGAAGCCTAACCATGGCCATGACTGGAACCCCTAAAAACACTATTATTCTAATATCGGGAACGCCTAGGTAACTAATTTTATCAAACACCGGATCGAAAACCACACGGCGCTCGATTAGAGCTTTGTCATCGTGCCCGCCCAAACTATAAATTCCACTGAGTATATTGATAACGTGGTAGGCCAAAGCTTCTTCGGTAATAATGTGCCCATCGATTTCGCGAAACGCACCCCTAAGCCTGCCAGAAATTACCACCAAACCCTTTCCTCCACTCCCCGACGCTGGCTTTATGACAAAATCCTTGGCTCCCGCTAAAATCGTCTCTAAATCTCTAACCTGCCTTTGAGTTCGAATAACGCCAATGAGTTCGGGAACTGCAATTCCCGCCTTTTCGGCAATTCGCTTCGTTATCAACTTGTCATCGACAACAGGGTAAAGGCGACGCGGGTTATATCTAGATATAAACTCGGCATTGCGGCGATTAATACCCATTACGCCATGGCTTCTAAGCTCTCTAGCTAAGGAAATAAACACTATACCTCTTGCTCGGCAAAAGCTTTAAAGCGAAACAGTTCAAATAGTCTATAGCCAGTATATCTTCCGACGAGAATGTTTATTGCAAGGACTACTAGCAATAGCTCAGGAAACACAAAGAAGATATGTTCCAACAACTCATAACTCATCACTAGATAGCACAACGAAGCAGCGATAAGGCTACCAACACCGTTAGTCAATGCCTTCCTCCCACCTTGCTCCTCCCAAATAATTGACATCCTTTCAATAGTCATGGTGATTATGACCATTGGGAAAAGAGCAATGGAAAGCCCCCTATCGAGCTCCAAGCGATGAGTGATGATGCTTAGAACTATCATCAAAAGAATAACCACGCTAAGCACAGCAGCCAATCTGGGAACGAGCAACAACTTAAGGTGCTCCAAATAAAACCTAATTGCCAAACCAAGACTGACTACCAATACAAATAAAGCTATTCCCCAGAGTAACTCCGTCTCTCTAAACGCGAGTGCTATTAGCACAGGCATAAAAGTCCCGAATGTAACTAGGCCAACCATGTTTCTAATTACAACTATCACCAATGCACCGAGCGGAATCATTACCAATATGCGATAGACGTATTGAATTTGAATCGGCAAGCTAAACAGCGAGAAATCCAACAAAAAGCGATTGCTAAACTTGCTAGCCTCCATCGCCGATGTAATCGCAAGCTCTTGATTTCTTCCCACTGCCAAATCGACCGACAAGTCGCTCCCACCAGAAATGTTTACCAAGAGCTCGTCATTGCGCCACCATGGGAAATAGTCCTCCGGAACTCCCTTTTGCGACGACGTAATGTCATAAGCATCCCAGGTTCTTTCAACTTTATTAAACACCTCAATCCAGTGCAAGATAGGAGCATCTCGCACATCTTCTACCAAGCGAATCCCATGCACCGTTCGCGCCGCCACTCCACCCTGTGCTAGAACTTTAACGACTAGATTAGACTTATCCTCATCGCTAACCTTTCGCCCAAGCAGCAACTTCACGTAATCAGCTTTCTCTTTTTCGTTAATCCCTCTCAATATTGCTAATACCAATCCGTCGGTATCTGCCGAGTGCGACGTGGCATCTGCAATCCAAGCTTGCGCAGCCGCCAGTTCTGCTCCCTCAAACTGATGTTCGCTAATTAGCGGATCTCGGGCAGATTGTCCTTGAACAGAATCCACCGATAGCTCCCGCAGCACTGCTTTGTAATATAAATTCTGCCTGCCGTATGCCTTGCGAATCGACCAAGTAGCCGTGCGATTCGGCGATTCAGCTGTCGTAGTAAGCCCATAGCCAGACGATATAAAGCTTTCATCCATAACGACCGCTCGCATGGAGCTACGAGGTATATGCAGCGAAACTTTTATGGGCCGATTCCGCCCAATAAAAGTTACGCGCGCCTCTATATTCCACAATGGCGCAGTGACATCTGGCTGAAGTGGAAAATCCAAAACTAATGCTTTATAGAAAAAAAGCGCCAATCCGCTAATCGAAAGCAACGCCACAACTACAAAAAAATGGGCCCTGCTCATAAATTTTCCCGACTAACTTTGGGCTGTTCCTTAGATTTACCACTGCTCGCCGCGCCACCAACAGATGAGCTTTGCTCACTAGCTTGAGGCAATGCTTCAATTGGTTTAACCGTCTCCTCCTTCTTTATCTTCAACTTTTTATTCGAATCTTCTAGAGGTATTTTACTTTTGTCGCCGTCCTTGTCTTTATCCTTAACTATCTTTAACGGTTTAACCTCCCTCAAATGGTCAACCTTACAAACTGGGTCAGCCGTATAGGAAACCGCAGAGTCAACCAAAGCGTTGCCAGATAGGAAAGCTCTGCCAATTAGAACCTGGTAGTCAAAGTTTCGCCTATTTACAAGCGTCATATCTGTCTCCATATATTTGTCACCAAGACAAATTCCCATGCGAATTACATTTCGCTTCTGCGGGCTGCCGGAGTGTCGCTTGACTAAGGCAACGCGCCTAATTTCCTTCTCGATTACTACGTGCTTGCCGTAGCGATTGGTTACATCGAACTTAACCCACTTGGCCCCGTCTCGCTTAAACTCCTCAAAATGGGCAACGTCTAGCGAACAGCTATCAGCCCCGGTATCTAACTTAGCATGCAGGACGATGTCTCCTGGGTGGATGCTTATCTTCTCGACCCAGCCAAACACCTCTCTACCCTGTGCCGAAGTTGTGCGGCAAAATGTTAGAAGGCAAACGACAACGCTAGCGAGAAAAGAAATCCTTAGTTTGCAGTTGTTCATAACTTTTCTAAAAAATAAGCAGCACTTAACATATAGATAATAGATGCCTCAGATACCGACTGTCCGAACGGACGAACGCAACAGCTCCATTGCATAAAGTTTCATTGACGCAACTACAAACTTATCGATAAAGATTAGTAAAAGAATCGCAACAAATACCGACAAGTCCAGCATTCCAAGTGGCGGAATTTTGCTTCTAATACGGGCTAAAATTGGATCGGTAGTATTACTGATAAATTGCACAATTACATTTCGCGGATCTGGATTTACCCAAGAAAGCACAGCCCGCGCGACAAACAAAAATATAAAAAAACTTATAAGTATGCTAAGAATTTCCGCCATCGCGTTTAAAAAATTCCCAAACAAGATCATCCTAATGTCTCCTAAAAATCAATTCTTCCAGAAAAAATGCGCGTGTCGGCTTACACGCCACTAAAGCGCTATCGGCTACCAAATATTGCCCTACCAACGCGAACCACCGTAGCACCACATTCTATAGCTAGCTCAAAGTCATCCGACATGCCCATGGATATCTCAGTAATCGGCGCGCCAATATCTCTTTCAATATCAGCCTTTAACATCCGCATATCTTCAAACTCCCTTCGTCGTATGTTCGACAAATCTTGCCCTAAATGTTGCAGACTTCCAATCGTCATTAGACCCTGGAGATCCACGCCCCTTAAGCCCATTGCATACTTACAAAGATCTTTAGCCTCATCTGGCATGACGCCTGACTTTGTACCCTCCTCTGCAATGTTTATTTGAACGTAGATAGTCTGTACTAACCCTCGTTTCTCCGCCTCATTCGAGATTGCACTTGCAATTTCCTTGCTGTGAACGCTCTCTATGACGTCAAAAAGCATTACGGCATACTTTACTTTATTGTGCTGTAATTTGCCAATAAGATGAATTTGTACCCCCTTTCCCTCTCTTGCAATTGACTTAACCCCTTTGGGCGGCATTACACCCATCCCTCTCAATACCTCTATCTTATTTCGGCCCTCCTGGACATAATTTTCTCCAAACACTTTCTGCCCAGCATTAATGGCCTCCAAGATATTCTCAACGGCTACAGTCTTACTTGCCGCAACCAGAGTTACTTCTCGACAACTCCGGCCAGATTTTCTCGCCGCCGCAGCAATGCGCTCACGCACGAGAATTAGATTATCAGAAATCTCCTTGCCCATTACTGCTAAATCCTAATATATGAGCCCACCATGAGATGCATACTTCTTAAGCACCTCACAGGCCTCTTGACGCCTGACATCCCTAATTACCTCTAAAGTATTTAGCTCTCTCCGCCAATCTTTGCTCTCCAAACACTCCACCCAGTCCTCTCTAAGAGGCCCTTCGTTAAAACCCGCTGTCCATACGGCTTGCTCAGCGGAATCGCTCGAACACGACGTCGCTAGCTTCCGCGTATACAGCTCTACATCCTCCGCTGTAGCTCCAATAACCAATTTTTCAATTCCAGACCACCAAATTGCTCCGTAGCATTGAACACAGGGCTGAGCAGAGGTGACTAGAACTTTTGCTGCGTTTAGACCTAAATCATAAGTTCCAATGGCTCTCTGTGCTAACATCAAGGCCATTATTTCTGCATGTGCCAAGGAGTTTTTAGTAGCCACAACCACGTTTACGCCAACCGACAACAACCGCCCATTATCGCGCTCGAATACCGCCGCCCCGAACGGCCCACCACTTTCGTGCTCGACATTCTGCCCAGCAAGCCAAATAGCTAACTCCATTTGCTGCTCCGCCGATACCAGACAACTATCAGGACTTATAGTTGAAATAAATGCATTGACAGTTGTTTCTGTTAACCAACTAGGAAGCAGAATCTCGATTTTTGTAGGAAAAGACATGCGATCCATCTAGCCTGATACCAAGAAATCTTTTTCATCACAAACTTGAACGATTTTTCTGGCAAATTTGTAAGTAGCCTCCAATTTAGCCGCTCCTTTTCAGATACAAACTTAGTCTTACGTTCTTTGGCTGATATAACATAGAGTTCAATAGGGTCGTAATCGCTATATTTCGAGCAAGGGGGAAATATTAACCCTTCGCTGCCCCCAACGCTACCTTCGCCTTAAAACCACTACTGTGGCGCCTCCTGATTCTTGCCATAATTCCGAACCCCCAGCGTTGCTTGGTCTTGCCCCATTTCGGTGGAGAGATTTTATAAAAGGAATGATGTAACGCTAAGAGGTATCGGAAAAGGGACTGGAGAACAAGCATAATTGTTACAGATCCGGGAGTCGCCGTAAACGAACATTTTGTCACGTTCTTTCTGGTAGAGGTTTGAGAGAGCTCGTTACGACGAAAATCGGATACGCAAACAAATTGCCCAGACGCGGTTTTGAGATTCAGGCACAGAGATCCTAGAAGGAAAATTGCAAGCAACGCCATTTTGCAAGTAAGTATACATTTCTTCCCTAGCCTCATTGCTCTTCCTAATTCAGCCGCTTCAACAACTGCTATTAATATTTCATGGTCTCGCACTTATCAAACGCCTAGAGAATACGAGAAAGGGGTCTAGCTCACTCATTGGATATTCTGCTTAGAAATAATGAGAAGTCCTCCATCTGTCGATCGAATTCATCGAAAAGAGGATCAATTAAATGTCCAGCAAAATAGAGAAATTGTGTGTACACGTGGAGCCGTTCTGATCGACCATTGCTAACAAGGCGTGCAAAGGAAATAGGTCCATGGTCTTTAACAGCAAATTGACTATACTTTTTCCCTATTTTAATCAACGCTCGCCTGCCTACATAGTGCCAGATTTTATTCTCATCTTTTATGAGAACGATTGGAGGTGAGGCTATGCAGAACTTAATAAAACCGTCACTTAAGGCTCTCTCTTCGCCTTTGAATCGAGAATACTTGTTGGTCTTAAGGTCAAACTTATAAGT
>JADLFC010000135.1 GCA_020845775.1 Deltaproteobacteria bacterium | reverse complement strand
CAAATGTTTTGGCCTAACGAACTTGCGATGCTTAGTCGACTCGATCTTAAACGAGCGACGTCAGGAGCAGATATAGGCTGCGGACATGGTTTTGTTTCAGCACTTATTGCAAGCACTTTTCCACAAATTAAGCTCTGTGGATTGGATATCTCAGAAGAGCTCATTAGCACCGCTAGAAGTGTTCATGGGGATATAGAGAATTTAGAATTTGCGATCGGCTCGGCTTACGATATTAAATTGCCTGACGATTCCCAGGATTTTATTTACAGCCGCCTAGTTTATCAACACCTAAGTAACCCCGAGAAGGCTATTGGGGAGGCATTTCGCATTTGTGCCTCAGGAGGGCAGATCGGTATTCTAGATATCGACTCAGAGCTTCAGTTGTTTTCAGAAAACCCCCCTGCCCTAAAGACTCTACTAAGCGAAATATCTAAAGCGCAAAGAGAACGAGGAGGAAATCGCGAAATAGGTCGACAGCTTCCCCTGCTTTTAAAAGAAGCTGGTTTTTCTAATATCGACATTGTCCTTGAGCCGATTTCAACTTTGCAAATTCCTCTGGAACAGTTTTGTGCAATTACCATGGGCTTTGCCGAATGGTTTATTGCTGACGACAGGGGACGAAAAATTTATACGGCCGCGTTAAACGAACTGACCAACCTCAAGAAACCCATTTTTGCAATGCTTGCCGTAATGTTTGTTTATGGCAGAAAGCTTCCTAATGCTTAGGTGAGGTTGAGTATTTGGTTCGCGCAATGTGCTAACTTTATTCAGCAAAATCTTGAGTTAGCATACCCCGATAATTCGGTTAGAAACGAGCTTTTTTTATGGGCTCGTGGTAGTAAGTCATCTTTAGTACGCGGATTAGTTACAATTCTTCGCGGATAGGGGGTTGATGGTTTATTGGTGAATACTGGCAACTGAAGAGTTATTATGACTAAGTCAGAGCTAATAGAGTCGCCCAATATCTCAGCGTTATCGTTCGAGAATGTTAATCTTAATAATGGCCAAAACAAATTATTGCCGACGTCTTACATAGATGCGGGAGTGGCCTGTCTGCCACAATCGGAACGAGTTGTACGCTTTTATTCTGTGGATAGCCAAGCATTACAGCCCGAGCATTACAACACTATTACGTATCTTTATCAGAAAACGTATGGGCCGGAGTTCCAGCCAGTTCCTGATGTCTCAAAATGGATAATTGCTCTAGACGAACAAAGGAATATTTGCCTTGGAAGTTTAGCTATTACCCGACTTCATGATAGTGCCGCGCCTTTTATCCTCCACGGTGTTCCGAAGGGGCAAAGCTCAAAGGTTCTAGAGGATTTGGATAGCGTAACCAGAAAAGAACATGACCTCGATCTCAGTACAATGGCGCGATGTTGTGAGGCCGGAACGTTTACGGTTAATAGCGACGGATTACATAATTCTTATGACATACTTAATGTAGCACGTTTAGTTCTGCTGATCGGAGCACTGCATGCATACGACGACAATTACGTAAATAGTGTGTTTGTTGCCACAAAACGGGTTCGGCTATTATTGACTCGAATAGGTGTTTGGTTTTGGCCTTTTAGACCCGCATATGACATCTTCGGCGATTACGCATTATCTCTAAGTGACATATGTTCGAGAATGCATTCAGAGCTCAAGTTTTCTCAAGAAAGCATAAATTTAGTGCTCGAGAAATATGCCGAGGTGTTAAAAGAAGAGACGAGAAAGATTCATAGCGTCCGCTCTGGAGTGGTTCACATTCCACAGATGATAGAGCAGCTTAGCAATTCAACCGCAGGGAAGGCCTATACACGCCCTCGCTCAGTACAAGGTGGTCTTATCAAGACCATAGTGGATGGTGGCAACGAAATTGTTTCCCGACACATACTATAAAGCGGGGGAGTGAGGTGTGCCCCAAACTGGCTTGTCACTCCACGAGGCCCCATGTTGCTGATTATAACAATGATACTCCCTTTCCGCGTTAGTAATCGGGGCTATGCCTTCTCTTAACTGAAATATAAAACTGTCGTTGTTTCCATTGAAGGTAAGATATCCTGTTCGTCGCATCCAGGAACTTTCTTCCCACGTCTCTAACTCCCGCTTAACCGCTTTAGCTAAGCGCGCTTCGTCATTCCACAAGATATAGCTGTCGCCATTTGAATCACTAATCTTTTCAGCAAAGTCCCCCGTGAAAAAAAAGGCCTCATCATCAACTCTTTTAATGTGAAGTCTTTTCGAATCTTCCTCCACGAATAAGTTAATAGTATCGCTAATTATTCGGTAGACTACATCAGTGGACTTCCGATCTCTTTTGCCAAGCATGCAACCAAATTCTACCTCAGCTACGCCGTAGCCAAACAACATTTCCATTTTCACCCTACACTGGCCCATGATGTGCCTAATAAACTTCTCTAGGCTAAGCGGACAATAGTATCCACCCAAGGCAATCACGATTGACTCTGGCCAATCGAGCTTGTGTGTGAAGTGGTTAAGGCACAGATGAGTTGTCGATAATGGCTGGCCAATTATAACAGCCGGTAATTTTTCACTGTGCGCCAGCAATAACGCTCGGGAAAAAGTATTTGATCGCAAATATGTATCTACTACCGTGAACCCCTGAAACATCCCAAGTGATGATGGATAGCAGCTAATTATAATTGGCTGATTCTTAAACACCTCCTCCACGGCTGGAAAAAAACGAAGAGCTGCACCGATTTGCTCCGCTCCAGAGCTTGCCTCCCTAAAGGCATAAGGGTCAAGACTTAACGTGCCATTGGAATACGACAAATAACCCCGAGGCACCTCTTTTCTCTTTCGGAAACTCATATAAATCTGCCTTTTAATTTCATTGCGCTTTCCCCCATGCCTTCACCGAATAATCGAGTAAAGAGGAGCTAATTGAAAGCCCAGACGTCTTTAGGTTATCTAGATTAATCTTCGGTGCGCGAATTGTAGAATT
>JADLFC010000134.1 GCA_020845775.1 Deltaproteobacteria bacterium | reverse complement strand
TGGTCGGAAAGCTGCCGTTTTCCGACCAACCATATATTTCCTTCGCCCTGCTCTACTGAACTACGGTAGGCATTGCAAAGTCCGCCTTGCCGTTTACTTCTCTCAAGCGAATGTTTTCTACTAATACCTCTTGGGAGTTTTCTGTTCTAAGCGTCATCACTCCGATAGTATCGGGACTAAGCGTAAACAAAGTGCCGTCTTCGCTTAGCGTCATGGCTATGTTTTCAGATGCTCCAATCGTACTAGTAACAACCATGGACTCACCACCCTGCGGCTTCACGCTAAGTTCATAGTTCACTGGAGTTCCACTGGTGCTCATTATCCTTATTAGGTTTTTAACACCAAGGAAGGTATTATAAGTGCCAACTTGCAAGTCCCTACCAGGCATTCTTGCCGGAGATGCATAAGCAGTCTGTAGCTTATTCTCCGAACAATCGTGGTAATACGCAACACTCTGCGAAATAAGACTACCAGGCTCGCTTGTAGACACCTTCACTGTTCCAACGGTTCCGCTCGCCAACAATCCATGACCACTGAAGTGAAATTGCGTGCGAGGAGTTAGCGTCATTGTCTCAGTTCCCACTACCTCTCCAGCCTCAGACCTAAACTCGACAGTCACCACAATCTCCTTCTCCCTCACGTTCACGACCTCTACCCAATTTGTCTGACTCCAGCAGGCTCCGGTCAAGTTAGAGACAGTGGCATAAACATCGTCTCCACTACCCGAACGGGCATCCAGCGGGAATGCAAAGTTGTAAGTCTCTGGCACCGCTCCTCCAACCGCATTGGAACTATAGCGCGTAACATTTGCAAAATACTGCGTAGCTCCATCATGCGGTTTAAACTGACTGAGATATACTCCCTCACCAAACTCATGCCCAGCCTGCAAATCCCTCTCGCCTAGTGCTGGGACTGTCACGTCTGTCGTTTGCAACAACCTGCCCTCTTGGTCATACAACTCATAAGTAAACGTTCGTGGCACAGTGTCGAGGTTAATAATCTCAGCCCAGTTTGGCACCAGGAAGCCACTGCCTTGAGGGTCAAACGAGTTACCTGTAGCGCTGGTATTTCCACGAGTTGGATTCCTTAGCTCCTTAGCAAAGGCGAAGGAATATGTATCCTTGCCCGGATCTAATCGATAGTTACTCATTCTTCCAGTCAGAGCGACCCCAGGCTCATCGTCGTTAAAGTCAATTCGCACGACTCCGTATGTATCAACTTTTCCAACTCGAGCATGAATATCAAAGTCAATCTCTTCCCCAGCAGGTATACTAATTTCCTCCGAACTAATGACATTGCCCTCAATGTCATAGACCGTTAATGTTCCATCCACTGCCGCCGTCCCACTAGCAATCAACTCAAGGAAGTTCCACTGGTCTAGGAATGTATTGTACTTGGTATAAGCAGGGCTATGTAAGTACAACCTAAAGCTACCTGGATCACAGACTCCTGTTCCATCTAGTATTTCTTGCTCATCAGAAACACCGTCACCATCACAATCGGCCTCGGCAGACAGCGATTTTCTATACCCCGCATCGGTATTGCTAAAATCACTCTCCACAGCTCCCTGCTTGGCCTTTGCCGTATAGTAATAGGTAACTCCAGGAACAGCAGATGTGTCGAGAAACTGAGTAGTAGCGATCTCATCAGCTAGCACCTCCCCAGTATCGCCACTAAACTGAGAACGATACAAGGCGTAGCTATCCGCACCACTCACTTCATCCCACGTCACACTTACATGTTCCTCGCTAGTCCCATCCGACGCAGCAAGGTTCGTAGGAGCAGCTAGGCTAGCAACATCATCGCTTTCATCGTTATCTTGCGCCGAAGAACAGCCAGCATCCTCCAGATCTGTAAATCCGTCGCCATCATTGTCCTTACCGTCCTGACACTGGCTAGTCCCGTCTCCCTCGTTATTATCCTGAGGATCTTCGCAACCAGGATCTTCCGAATCCTTCAGCCCGTCACCATCGTTGTCCTTACCATCCTGACATTGACTCGTGCCATCACCCTCATTGTCGTCCTGAGCGGAAGAGCAACCCGGATCGTTTAGATCCGTTAATCCGTCCCCATCGTTGTCCTTGCCATCTTGACACTGAGTGGTTCCGTCATTTTCATCATTGTCTTGCGGCGAAGAACAACCCGGATCATTCAAGTCAGTTAAGCCGTCACCATCATTGTCCTTACCATCCTGACACTGGCTAGTTCCATCACCCTCATTATTATCCTGAGGATCTTCGCAACCCGGATCGTTTAAGTCAGTTAATCCGTCACCATCATTGTCCTTGCCATCCTGACACTGACTGGTGCCATCGCCCTCATTATCGTCCTGTGGCGACGAGCAACCCGGATCGTCGAGGTCACTTAGTCCATCACCGTCGTTATCTTTACCATCCTGACACTGAGTCGTTCCGCTACCCTCATTGTTGTCTTGAGGCGAAGAACAACCTGGATCGTCCATGTCAACTAATCCGTCACCATCATTATCCTTCCCATCCTGACACTGGCTAGTGCCATCGCCCTCATTATTGTCTTGTTTGGACGAACATCCAGGATCAGTTAAATCCGTCAAACCGTCGCCATCATTGTCTTTGCCATCTTGACATTGGCTAGTTCCATCACCTTCGTTATTATCTTGCTTTGAAGAGCATCCTGGATCAGTTAAGTCTGTCAGTCCGTCACCATCATTGTCTTTGCCATCTTGACATTGACTAGTTCCATCGCCCTCATCGTCGTCCGTAGAAGAGGAACATCCAGGATCGTCGAGATCAGTTAAACCGTCACCGTCGTTATCTTTGCCATCTTGGCATTGAAACACTTTCGCTTGCGCATTGAATTCGCCAGCCACAAAGTCTGCGGCAACCGCGCTTCCAAGGCTCCATTCACTTTGATCGCCATTCGGGCCATAAAAAATTCTTGCCGCATTGCTTCCACTCTTGCCATAAACCGCCACGATGTCATCCACTTCGTCATTATTAAAATTACCAGCTAGTAGTTTTATGTATTTTCTGCTCCCTAAACTCCATGAGGTTTTAAGCTTTCCATCTACTCCACTAACAATGCTAGCAGTATATGTTGGCGTAGTGACGTTAGAATCAGAGGTAATCAGGGCTACGTCTTCTATACCGTCACCAGTAAAATCTCCGGTCCTAACAGCCTGAAGAATTCCCGAGGGTAGAGTAATCAGCCAAATCGTGCCCAAAGGAGAACCATCTCTATATATTCGAGCCATGTATTGGTTGGGTTCGCCAAGACGAGAAACTGCAACAATTTCATCCTTGCCATCGCCATCTACGTCCATTGAAACGAACGCTGCTTCCACTAAGCCAGAAAAAAACCAATCGTTGGAATTTTGAGTCTGCAGCACGCCAGCTGGACCCCAAGTAATTTTTGCCTTAACGTCGAGTCCCTTTCCGCCTTCAACTGGATAAAACGCAGCTATATCCGCATTCCCATCGCCGTTATAGTCGCCAGGAAGAAAATAAAACGTCTTCTGACTAGTTCCACTGCGCAGCGCATTGGTCCAAGTCGTCCCTGACACATTACCGGGGCCAGGCGTAGTTCGCACTTTTGGCGTATCGTTTTGATCAAAGCAAATAGTCGCAATATCGTCATGAAGGTCGTTATTAAAATTAGCCGCAAGAAAGACTTCGTTACCAGTCCCACTGCCTATTTTCTTGTCCCAAGTAGAACGGTTCGTCCCGTTGGCATATGTTACATACGACTCAACGCCAGAAGATTTGAGTAAAATTGAGGCTACGTCATCTCCATTGTCATCGTATGACAATTGAGCACTACTTACAGCGGGGATACTGACTGCAACTAGCATTAGCAACCAGCAGGATATTACTCTACATCGATCAAGTATCATGATGTTATACAACCTCTATTAACTTTAGACTTCCGCGACTAATTCTCTCGTTTTTAACAGAGCGGGCAATGCCGCTTGACTGCACGCATAACACGTAGAGTTATGTCGCAGTGCGTTCCTTATGTTGCACAATTACGGAAAAATCTTTTTTCCCTTTGTGCCAATTGGGCCTAGAGAAAGGGTGTCTGGAAAATATTTCGCTACAGCCTATTGCCGCCGGTATCAAAAGCAGATTCGTAATAATATTCGATGGTTACACTTTGCATGCCAGCATCTCAATTCAAGCTGCCTATCTCGAAAATTCTGTTTCTAAATAGATGTTTTAAAACTTGACAGAAGAGTCGAAATTATAACAGAATCGGCTCCCAATCATGACTACTTCCCCGGTAGCTCAGTTGGTAGAGCAGGTGGCTGTTAACCACCGTGTCGGCGGTTCGAGCCCGTCCCGGGGAGCCAGTTATTTGGCGTGTTTTCAAATGTGCCGATTTTTATTTTAAGGCACAGAAAAAATCTTAGATTTCTATATCTTAAGCGATGTTCCAATCATGTTCCGAAAATCGCCCGCCTGATTTTCGGAGTATCGTCTTTAGCCTTTAAAGATGCGTTTGAGAACTACTCAACAAATCTCAGTTCTCAATAATAACCTCAACTCGGCGATTTCTAGCGCGGCCGTCGTCGGTGTTGTTTGTAGCTATTGGCGAGCCTTCCCCAAAGCCCTTCACTCTCATTTGCCCTGAGGGAATGCCGTTACGGGCTAGTTCGCTTGCGACACTGCGAGCGCGGCGAAGCGATAGATCGTGATTATAAGTAACTGTACCTATGGAATCCGTGTGGCCCTCTACGGCAATTTGGCGATCCCGCACGTCCCTTAAGACAGTGGCTATCTCGCCAATCGTTCGCCCTGCATAAGACGTGAGACTATGCCTATCAAACTCAAACAAAACATCGGGGAGATTTATGACCACCCCTCGGCGCGAACCTCTGACATCCGCACCGCGACGACGCAATTCTTCGATTAGTCGCCTGTTCTCCTCTATTATCGCCTGTTGGGAAGCCAACCTATCTCTCTTAAGGGCATTCTCCTGGTCAACGGCATCTAACTTATTTCCAGTTGCAGCGCCAGCTAGCGCTCCAGTTGCAGCGCCAATAGCAATACCTGGCCCAATATCACCAGTCGCGCTTCCTATAATAGCGCCCATACCTGCTCCTAAAGCCGTCCCCGCAGCAGTTCCAATAGCTGTCTTTCTTCCGGCCGGCGCACAGGCTGCTACACTCGCCAACACCAACAACAATGCCACTTTGTAAAATTTTCCTTTCATCACACTACTCCAATGAACTTAGCTGCTTCTTAGCTTCTGCGTTACCCGGCTCAATCTCTAGCACTTGACGAAACTCATATTCGGCATCCTCAACTCGTCCTATATTGAGGTACACCTTCGCTATCTCCATGTGATAACCTATCTGCTTTGGACATAGTCTAATGGCGCGCCGCAAATAGAACAACTTATCCGCATCCGAATCAGTGGAACTAGCACGATCGGCCTCGGCTTTTGCAGACTTGCAATCGCTATCATTCGGCGCAAACGACCCCGACGGAGAATCCAATACCATGCTGTCAGCTTTACTAGCCTCCTCCTGCTCGATATTCTTCCGCGCGGGTGGTAGGTCTTCCGTCAAACTATCGAGCAACCTAGCTCTCTCTTTAGAACCAGCAGAATCCGCCGAAGTTTTACTTGCTCGACCATGACTGATTGGCTCCCTTGAATCCTCAACCGTCATCTTTGAAACTCGCGCAGCTGGCAACTTCATTTCTGGCACTCTGCTATTCACCTCGTAGTCAACGCCACTCCCTAAATCTACTTCATCAGGTGCAACTTGCTTAGAACTAGGCAAATCGGCGCCGGGCGCATCCGATCGAGAGAGAGACCAGGCCTTGCGGCCCGTTCGTTGCGGCCCCACGCCATCGCTTGAGCCTCGCTTCAACTCCTCTATTTCTCGCTGCTGTTGATGAATGCTCTCCTCTTGTCTCCTCAAAACTTCGTCCTGCTCTAACAAGGCTCGCTCGTGATTTTCAAATCCTCTACCGATTAAACCACCCGTAGTTGCACCAGCTAAACTACCAACCAAAAAACCTTCTCCAGCATTTCCCGTAGCCGATCCAACCAACAATCCAAGCCCGGCTCCAACTACCGCCCCACCAACAGCACCCACTCCAGTTGTAGTGAGATTGGTTTCCGGCAACTGAGGCATTTGTAACTCATCCATATTAAACGTAGCACATCCAACGCTGCCGATTAATATTAATAACGACACTCCGCAACACAATGCCTGCCTGACTCTCAGACGCGCATTGCTGCTATAACAATTACTCTCTCTCGTAATAAACACGTACGATACTCCCGATACGACTCGCCAACTCCTCAACCGACAACCTGGGCACAAAGACGAAAAGCTGGCTCGAACCTAATTACACTATGACTACTTACTAATAACGGCGATATTGATCGTCGTAGCGTTGCTGACGCTTTAACTCCTCGATCTCCCTTCGCTGACGCTCGATTTCCTCCTGCTGACGCCTTTGAAGCTCATCTGTCTCTTCTCTCTGAACATCAACTTGATCCATACCCTCACCAACAACCGCGCCCCCTAGCGCACCAATGCCCGTTCCTATCGCTAAACCCTCTGCGGTATGCCCAGTGGCGCTTCCTATAATGGCACCTAAACCAGCTCCCAAAGCTCCTCCACCCAGTGCGCCTTTTGACGCATAGCTAGGCCTCGCACAAGCAGAAGCAAGAATTAACAAAGAGAATACAATAAACAACTTAAACATTTTCATAACAAACCTCCTATGAGAATCATCAACACTTTAAATCTACTACAATATAGGCTTTTGACCAGTGCATTTCATAAAAAAGCTATAAATTAATGCTTTATTCTTGGCAAGCACATCCATATTTGGAAGACTTCGCTTGTTGGCAATGCGAATTCGACAAGAATAGCCGAGCCACCACTATGCAAACCCCTACAGATATTACACTATCCGCCACATTAAACGCCGGCCAGTGGTATTCACCCCAATAAAAGTCCAAGAAATCCACTACGGCATCGTACCGCATGCGATCTATTAAATTGCCAATAGCCGCTCCAAAAATAGCCGAAAGTACAGCTAAAGAAAATGAGTCATTTTTAAGATCTCTAAAGGCCAATACGCCTATAACTATCAAAGCCAGGATAGTAGACGTTGCGAGAGCCAAATGCCGCACACCATCCGTTAGCCCCTGAAACAAGCCAAACGCGGCCCCTGGGTTATAAACCAGTGTTAAATTAAAAAAGCCAGGAAACACCTCTATAGAATTGCCTAAGCTTAAATACTTGACCGCAGCAATCTTACTAAGCTGGTCAGAGATAACCACAACACAAAACACCAAAACCCTAAAAGCTATTGCTCTCGTCAAAATCTATGCGCTCCATAACTTTACGACTGCAAAGGATTAAGAGAAATGATTATAGCCTTGCCCGCAATTTCCTGCGCCACAGCAAGCGATGTCCCAGCTCCGTCCCTTGCTAACTCCCCCTCCTCCCTAACCTCACTCATATCCACTGCCAAAACTTCATGCATGATATAATCTCTATGCTCTTCCAAAGCCAAAGCAATCTGAGGACAAGCTGTCATGTACTTTATAACAACCCTATCTTGAACATTTAAATCCCTATCCTTCCGAATCTTCTGAACTCTGTTAACAAATTCTCTTGCCATCCCCTCAAGCTTTAAATCCCTTGATATATTAGTGTCTAACACAATAGTTACGCGCCCAGACGAAGCAGAAGCTTCTATCCCCGGTTTAGTAGCGCGCTTCACAATCAAATCATCTTCCCTAATAGCCACGCCTAAGAATTCGATTCCCTTCCCAGTCTCCAACGCTCGGATTTCGTCCGTGCTTAATGACTCTATCTTATTCCTCAACTCGCGCATACCGCCAGATCCAAGGCGCGGTCCCAAAACACTGCCTAGCTCCTTAGTGTTGAGTTGCGCAGTTAAAGAAACAAACTTGTCCTCATCCGCAGTGTAGATTACATTCTTAACATTAAGCTCTTCTTTTACATACACATCGAGCATTTTTAAGCCTTCTAGCACCTCGTCACTAGCATGAACGATAGTTAAATTGGCAAGAGGTTGGCGAACCTTTAACTCGTGTTTATTGCGCAAGCTGCGCCCAAGAATAATCACCTCCTCAAACAACTCCATCGAACGTTCGAGCGACTTGTTTATTTGCGCACCACCCAGTTCATCAATCGTTGGGAACGGCATTAGATGGACGCTATCTCGCCAATGCCCTTTCGCGTCCTCGGTTAAATTTAAGAAAATCTCCTCCGTAATAAAAGGAGCTAGCGGTGCTAAAACGCGAACAAAAGCCATCATTGCCCTATGCAGAGTAGCATAGGCATGCGCCTTATCCTGCAATTCGGCGTCGGTATCCC
Source organism: Deltaproteobacteria bacterium (assembly GCA_020845775.1). Lineage (NCBI taxonomy): Bacteria > Pseudomonadati > Myxococcota > Myxococcia > Deltaproteobacteria bacterium. The sequence continues at coordinate 22,673 of JADLFC010000134.1, read as the reverse complement.
CCGCCCAAAAACGCCGGCGATTTAGGCGAATGTACCAGTTAGTGAGTTGCTCTACAAAATCGAGAATGGGCTGAGTCGCCGCATATAAGCGATAAGAACTTAAGGCTGCATCCACCCCTTGAATTAAAGACGCAACCCGAGAAAGTATCCACTGATCCAGAAGATTTTCGGACTGTTCGACGGGTATTCTTTCTGGCGTCCAGTTATCAACTCGCGCATAGGTCACAAAAAAGTTATACGCATTCCACAGTGGCAAAATGGTTTGCCTTACAACTTGCTTAACGTGCGCTTTGCTAAACCGCAAATCTTCCGCTCGCGTTGCCGCCGAGGACAGCAAGTAGAGCCTCATTGCATCAGCACCAAACTCCTCCATAACTTCATCTGGTGGCGGGTAGTTCTTTAAAGACTTCGACATCTTCTTGCCATCTTCCGCCAACACTATCCCGTTTACAACTACGTTCTTAAACGCCGGCCGGCCGAGCAATGCCGTCGATAACACGAGCAACGTATAAAACCATCCCCTTGTTTGGTCTAAACCTTCGGCGATAAAGTCAGCAGGAAAATTTTGTTCAAATGTCTCTCTCTCCTCAAAGGGATAATGCGCCTGCGCATAGGGCATAGAACCGCTCTCAAACCAGCAGTCTAACACAGCTGAAACGCGAGTTAGCTTACCACCGCACTTCTTGCAACTTAACGCGAGCTTGTCGATAAAGTGACTATGTAAATCTTCTACCCTTTCGCCGCTTAGCTCCTCTAACTCAGCGACCGAACCTAAGCATACTACTTCCCTACACGTTTCGCAGCGCCAAATAGGGATAGGCGTCCCCCAAAAACGATTGCGGGATATAGCCCAATCGCGGGCTCCCTCTAACCATTTTCCAAATCGACCGTTCTTAATGTGTTCTGGTACCCAATTGATAATGGCATTCATCTGCAGAAGCTCGTCTCGAATCGCTTCTACTTTGACAAACCAACTAGCTACCGTCTTGTAGATAAGCGGAGTATCAGTGCGCCAACAGTAGGGATAGGAGTGCTCTATGGTCTTGTGCGATACCAATAAGCCGTTCTTCTTAAGAAGTGCGATAATGCTAGGATCCGCTTGTTTAACATTCATGCCAGCAAAATCCGTAACCACAGGCATGAAATTTCCATCCTCGTCCACAGGATCAACGATGTTAATCCCCTTCTCCTGAAAGAGTTGAACATCTTCTTCCCCAAACGACGCGCAATGAACTATACCAGTTCCCTCATCGGCCGTTACAAAACTTCCAGCATAAACCTTAAAAGCATTATTCTCGCGCTCCGAAAGGAAATACGGGAAAAACGGCTCATAATTTAAACCTACGAGTTTGCTACCGAGAACCTCACCTGCCAAGTAATGGGTTCTTTCACCTGCGCTATCTCCTGTCGGAAAAAACTCTTCTACGACCTGCGAAGCCAGAACAACGATTTCCTTCTTAACTTCGTCAACGACTAAGGAGTAAGCAATATCCTCGCCCACGGCCAATGCCATATTGCTAGGCAAAGTCCACGGAGTAGTAGTCCATACATAGGCGACAAACTTGTAATTCGGCAAATCAGATCGCCCTAAATATTTAGCAACATCCCCAATAAAAATCGCTCGAACCGTAACGGCCGGATCTTGAACGGTCTTATAGTTTAAATTGGCCTCAAAATTACTAAGTGGCGTATTGATCGCCCATGAATAGGGAACTGTTTTTTGTCCTTCGTAAATCAATCCCCTGTCCCAAAGACTTTTTAGCACATGCCAAACCGACTCCATGAAATCTCTATCCATGGTGCGATATTGGCGCGAAAAATCCACCCATCGACCAGCTTTTTCGACAAACTTCTCCCATTCCTTCGTATAGCGCAGTACTATCTTGCGACATTCCTCATTAAACTTCGCAACACCAAATTCGCGGATAGCCTTGGCACCGTGTAAGTCAAACTCCTTCTGGATCTCAAATTCCACCGGAAGGCCGTGGCAATCCCATCCAAAGCGACGATCGACGTGAAAACCTTTCATCGTAAAAAAGCGCCCAACCACGTCTTTAATAGTTCCAGCAAGCAAATGTCCGTAATGTGGAAGTCCAGTAGCAAACGGAGGGCCGTCGTAAAAAACATAAGACTTTCGCCGCTCCGAGCTACCCTCATCCTGCTCTAAGCGAACAGGCAAAAAAGCATCCATGGAACGCTGAAAAACGTCTCGCTCACGCCAAAACTGTAGTATATTGGACTCTAATTCTGAAAATATAACGTCAGCTTTTACCGCCTTCATCAAATTGCATCCCTGCAAAGGTTAGTTTCAAGCCCCCACTGAGGGCTCTTAGAAAGTGATTTAATATCGAGAATTGATAGGTTACCTGTTTTTTGCCCTGCCCACAAGATAGATGACTGATTTGCCATACTCAACTTGCTAAACAAGGCAGAAAAAAGTTCTGTCTCCGCTACGTTCTGGGAAGTGCTCTCAGTTACACACCAAAATTTTAGCTTTGGTTCCCTGCCCGTACTAATGAGCAGCAACTTACCCTCGCCCGAGGAAATGGGCTTATCGGTTTTGGCCTTTAGATTTTTTCCAGAAATGCTAGATACCATAGCATTGCTTGCTGCAATTCTTTCTATGAGTTTAAGCCCACGCACTTTTATTTTATACACGCCGCCCTCACTAGTAGCGGCAAAGAGATAAGCCCCTCGATCGTCCAGCCAAATATCCTCCAAACTAAAAGATTTAGTTGGTGGCATCGACGCAAAAACAAGCGGCATCTGTAGCTGAATTAGCTGTTGAAGCTTAAATGCCTTTTTTTCGTACCCAACGCGCGTCGCATCAACTTCAGCCATTACGTCTCTTAGCCGCATCTCCCTTTCGGTGCGAAGAAGCCTCCAAAAATATATCATTCCTCCGCTATGAGCAGAAAAAAATGCTCTCCCTGAGGGGTGAAAGACGATATTTGCAATTGCTGATTTTGCTCCTGGATAGGTCTCAATTGCTTCCTTACTATCCTCACCTGCCGCCTTGCCAGTCTTTACATTCCAAACATAGGTGCCACCGTCTGATGTGCCAATCGCCACTAACTCACCACGAGGATCCCAACTAAGAGTTGTTATTCTGCCATGCACTTGACTAAGGTGACTGGTTATGCGCCGCGATGGCAAATCAAATATCACCACTAAAGAATGTTCGGCCACTGCCAAGCTTCGTCCATCGGAAGACAAGCTCAAGGCAGATATAGCCTTCTGACTCCTTAGTAACTCCGTCTTATCTATTGCCCAAGCCGCGCCAGAAAGACATTCCTTTCTAGCCTCACAGAGGGACGTAGTTACTATTGAACTAAATATTACCTTGCCATCCGCTCCACCGGAGTACGCACCACTTCCATCCAAAGCGATGCTAAGTGCGTTGACCTTAGCATCATGGGCTTTAAACATGTATACGTCTGGCACCAAAGAATTGCTGCTAAGCAATTCTTTCACCCTCAATGGAACCGCATTCTCTATCGCTCGTATGCCATCGCTCCTATCGGACGAATATTGGTCGTCACGACCTGCGCCAGTTCCTAAGGCACATGCTTCAAAACAAAGCATAATCAATATGTAGATAATTGCCTTCATCGATTACTTAATGTATTGAGTATCTTCTCCAAATATACACCGAGCGGAAGAGTTATGGTTGATTCCACCAATCGGTATAGATAGCTAATTCACGAACAAAAAATGCCTAACTTTAACAAATGATTTCCTCTAAACAAACACCTGATTCTTCCTCGCTCCTCGAGCCATGCCAAAACGAAACTAACGACGATGAAAGCGACGCCTCGATTCCCGAGGACTTTACAGAACTAATACCGTCGGCGAGACTTAAGGATGCGCTCGCGCGGCTTGGCATAAGCGTTCCAATGCCCGTTCAAGCTAAATCACTTAGACCAGCAATAGCAGGAAGAGATCTAGTAATCCAGGCCCAGACTGGCAGCGGAAAGACGCTAGCCTACGTTCTTCCATTGTTAATAAAACTTGAGGCAGATAACAGCCGCAGCACTGTAGCACAGGTGACGGGTGCGCATACTATGGGTTTGATATTGGCTCCGACGCGAGAATTGGCCCTTCAAGTGACTATGGTCATAACGTCGCTGGACGAAGCGCTTTCTCCGGTTTGCCTAATTGGCGGAGCCGACTCAGCGGCACAGGCAAATGCTTTAAAAAAAGACAAGCGCATAGTCGTTGGGACTCCTGGACGCGTTCTCGATTTTCTAAACCAAAGAATCCTAAACATTAGAAAGTGCCACTATGTAGTACTGGATGAAGCCGACGAGATGCTCTCTATGGGCTTTTTAGAAGACGTGCGCGCAATTCTATCGCGCCTACCAGACAAGCGCCAAGGTTTGTTCCTGAGCGCTACCATTACTAATCGAGTGGACATGCTGACGAGTAGCTTTTTAAGCAACCCGGTTAATATCTGCATAAAGCCAGACAACAGCAAGGCTCAGTCGATTGAACATCTGTACTACGAAGTTGCCTCAGATATTACCGCTAAACCCAAGGCGCTTTGCGATTTAATTGAGACATTGCGGCCAAATTCAGCTATTATTTTTTGTAACACCAAATCCGATACTCGCTTAGTCGAGGTTCATCTTCGCCGCCATGGGTTCGACGCTCGGCGCATAAATTCGGAGCTAAGCCAGTCGCAACGAAACGCGGTAATGAACAAGCTTAGAGCCAAGGATCTTCGCTTACTAGTAGCCACAGACATTGCGGCACGCGGCTTAGATATTAGCCAAATTGACCTTGTAGTGAACTATTCCATACCAGAACAACCAGAGGTATACATTCACAGAACCGGTCGCACCGGAAGAGCTGGCAGAAAAGGTGTTGCTATCAGTTTAGTTAGCCCACGCGACTTTGTTCCATTCCATCAGCTAAAAAAGCAAACCGATATTCGCCCCTCGCTTACGCCTCTTCCTAGCGACGAACAGGTTTGTGGAGCACGATTAGCCCACATCTATGAAATTTTGCGCCAAAGTGAAATTGAACTAAAAAAGCGCGACATTATAACCGCTCAGAAGCTTTTGAAGGAATCGGGCTTAATCGAGGAGCCGTCCACAGAACTCGAAATATTGCTGGCAAAACTCTGCCGATTTTGCTTTGAACATCACATTGCCGAGGAGGCAAAGAGTTTAGACGAAGAGCAACAGGCAGCAAGTGACGAAACCGCCAAGCAGCACAAGAAAACGCGAGAAAGCGACTTTTTCGGAGACGACGCCCAGCAAAAAAGAGAGAAGCACAAGAAAGGCAAATCGCGCGAGCGTCATGAAAAGCGCCACGAGGATAAGACAAATCGGCAAACTACAAATGGCGATCGCTACAAGGAACTCAAATCCGAAAAACAGATTAAATCGACTGAAAAACATTATAGCGATGCCCCCGAAGATATTTGCAGGCTATACATAGGCCAAGGTTTAGAGCACGGATTATCGCCAGATGCCTTTGCCGACCTAGCGAAAAATCGCGCTGGCATTAAGGAAAATGACCTGCGAAATCTCTGCATTCGCAAAGCCTATGGTTTTGTCGATGTGCCAGCTCATATATCGAGTGATTTTGTCGCCAGCCTTAACGGAGCGGATTTTGGCAACTTTTCACTGCTAGTCGAACTAGCTTCCGCAACTCACCACCACCATAATCACCACCGTCGCGAACGCCAACGCCATCGCCAAAAATCACCTAAGCGCCCTCGCCAACATAAGGAGATGGAATGACATGTATATATTGACAGGCGGTGCTGGTTTCATAGGAAGCGTAACGCTAAAGACACTTAACGAAAACGGCATTACCGACATTTTGCTCGTCGACAACCTGCGAGACTCTGCCAAATGGAAGAACTTGGTAGGCAAGTCTTTTGCCGATTACATCGATAAGAACTCTTTTCTCAAACTCATCGACGAAAACAAACTTCTTCCGTCCGTTAAAGCCATCATTCATCTTGGTGCTTGCACGTCGACAGTGGAACGCAACGCCGAATACATGATGCAAAACAATTATCAATATAGCAAACGCCTCTGCCGATTTGCGCTAGACAACGACATTCGCTTTATCTATGCCTCGAGTGCCGCGACTTATGGCAATGGCCATAAGGGATTTTCTGACGAACATTCTAACTTACAGAACCTAGCTCCCTTAAATATCTATGCGTATTCTAAACATGCTTTTGACCTTTGGTTACTACAAAATAATCTCCTAGATAAGGTTAGTGGGATTAAGTTTTTTAACGTGTTTGGCCCAAATGAGTATCACAAGGGTGAAATGACAAGTGTGATATTTAAGTCTTACCAACAGATACTTGAGACTGGCGCCGTAAAACTCTTTAAGTCCCATAAACCGGATTACCGAGATGGCGAGCAAAAGCGCGATTTTATTTACGTTAAGGACTGTGCCAAGGTAATTTTTTGGCTCTTAGAAAACCAGTCCGTCACGGGCATTTTTAATTTAGGCACGGGAACAGCGAGAACGTGGAACGATTTAGTTGGCGCTGTCTTTTCAGCTCTAAACAGGCCTCCTGAAGTAAACTACATCGACATGCCAATTAATGTGCAAAAACACTACCAGTATTTTACAGAAGCAGACATGAAGAAGTTAACGCTCCACGGCTTACCGATTAAATTCACTCCTCTCGAGAATGCAATCAGCGATTACGTAGCGTATCTAGCATCTTCAGCAGAAGATACTCATCGCCACGTATAGCTACGTGCTATCTAGCAATCACCAATCGAGGACATAGCCAAGAATCAGGGGAACTACTATTGTGGCGTCCGATTCAATGGTAAACTTTGGCGTTTCGACATCGAGCTTTAGCCAAGTAATCTTTTCGTTGGGAGACGCGCCGCTATAGCTACCATAGGAAGTCGTGCTATCGGAAATCTGGCAAAAATATCCCCAGTATCTAGCGTCCTCCGCTAAATCCTCAATAATTAACGGGACTACGCAGATTGCAAAGTCACCTGCTATTCCACCGCCGATCTGAAAAAAACCAATAGATGTATCGCAGCTATTTTCTTTGTACCACTTCACCAAATGGCTCATCTGGTCCAAGCCGGATTTCACAACAGAGGTAGACGATATATTGCCCTTTAAGACGTCCGCAACCAAATAATTGCCCAGCGTGCAATCCTCCCAACCGGGCGTAAAGATGGGTATTTTTTTCTCGCAAGCCGCCACTACCCATGAATCCTTTGGATCTATTTTGTACTGTTTGCGCAAAACGCCGCTATCTATAAGTTGGTAAAAATATTCGTATGGGAAATAGCTCTCGCCCTTTTTATCCGCAGCTTTCCATAACGGTTGCACAGCTAGTGCGACTTCCGACATTGTTTCACCTGGAATTGTTATATCGGTAACTCGACGACGACGCTGATCCCTCAGCTGAGCCTCCGCTTCCGGAGTAAGCTCTTTGTAATTTGCTTGAGATTCATAGCCATCATGTCCAATAAGGTTATAAATGTCCTCCTCGAGATTGGCTCCAGTGCAAGAGATAGCAGAGATCTTACCCCTTCTTATTGCCTCTGCTAACGAGACTCCTAGCTCGCCAGTACTCATAGCTCCAGCCATGGCGAGAAACATCTTTCCGCCACTGTCCAAATGCTCGACGTACGCTTTTGCGGCATCGCGAACTACCGCAGCATTAAAATGTCGGTAGTGAATGTTTACAAAATCTCTTATTTTCATTTGGCCCATTACTCCTCAATTCAACTGATAACTCTGCTCGATATGCAATTATTTAGCCCAAGCGTCGCAATAATGCGCGACTATTTTCCAAAGTCGTAACATCGACATCGCCCGACGTTTCACTAAAATCCATCAAGGAACAATCCGCCGGAAGCTCATCCCATTCCTTTCCCCATGCCCGACTTAGTGCACAATATGCGCTTTGTCTAGTCCAGGGCGATAACTTCTCATTGGTAAACGCATTCATTAATAAGTCAAAAAGACCAGATATTCTAGCCTTCTCTCTCTTTAGATCAGCATTTCTAGAAAAGTCGACATTCCCATTTGAAAAATCCGCACAACTTCTAAGATACTCTCCAATTATTTTAAAAGCCATTTGGCGAACATCGTCTTCGCGATCCCAAGCCACTCCCAGTGCATAGTTTAACACACTTTGAAGATGCGTTTCTGTCTCCCCCCATTGCAGGCACAATATATCTAACACTAGTGCCGCCGTGAGTGGATCCTTAACGGCTAAAAAACGCTCGAACAAGGCTCTAAACTGCCTTGCGCCCGCTTTTCCCAGAACCAGTATGCACGAGTAAGCATCATCTATATTGGCTTCCTTCTCGGTCGACTGACCGAGAAAGGATTCCAAGACATTAGCTGCCATAGCAAGTTCATTACTAGATAGGGATTTTCCGGAGCTAATTTTTAAAAGCAGCTTCTCTGGATCCATGTTAGCGTGTAAAGAACATTATACAGTTATGAAACGCTCAGCAGTGCAAGACGTTAAGCGCGTCTGTAATTTTTAAAAATCGCTCAGAACAAGTAACAAATATAGTCATTTACTAGGAAACTTCAAGACCCCATCAATAGAAATTTTCTCTAACATATTTACACCTATTTTTATGTCTATTTACAGAAAATTTTTGCGAGCAAAAATTCACAATGCCACTGTGACTCATGCCGATCTTCATTACGAGGGCAGTGTTACCATTCCAAAAGAGCTAATGATCTTAGCCGACATAAAGCAATATGAAGCCGTGCAAATCTGGAACACTACTCGTGGTAGCCGGTTGGAGACTTACGCAATAAGTGCTGAAAATCAGGACTCCTCGATATGCATTAATGGTGCCGCTGCCCATTTAGTCCATCCCGGCGACAAGATAATAATAGCCGCTTTCGTCGAAATCGACGAGGACACAATGAAGAGTTTTAAACCACGGATCGTTTTTGTCGATAAAAACAATAAGCCAACGGAAATCGACTGCGAAATTCCGGGACCGCATACACGTCCTCGGTAGTGCGGCAAGTGGTGAATAACGTGAGCTACTCATGTCCGCTAGTTCAGGTAAAGGTTGCGAGCGAGGCTCATAAGGTGCCTGCCCTTAAGCGAAACAACTCAGAATGAAGTGATGGGTCGTGATTGCCAAGCCCCCAGAATATCACATGAGGGTAACCAAGCGATCTAAGCGCTAGCGTCTTAGTTGCTAGGCTCTCAGCATCCTCGTAATAGACGGTTCTGAGTTCACCTTTAATAAAATATGTAAAATATGGAGTACTGCCATTAACGGCTTCTTCTCTATCTATATCGATGTTATGAGCTTCGATTAATTGAGCTACCTCGCGATATTCTATATCTCGACTACTTTCGGCTCCCCACTCCCGTCCTACTACCTTCAGTACCGGAATAATCCGAAATTTATCGCACTTACTGCTAGCGTAATGCATGACCTCTTTTAACCAAGAAATATTTGAGATTGGCCCTGGACTACTTCTGCCACTATGTAGGTTATAGAGCATAATTTGCAAGCGATCCGCGCTCTGACATAAGCGCTCCCAATCCATAGCGCCGGCGCCATCGCTGTTAATTTCTTCAGTTTTTGGTTGCACGGTTATCGCAAGCTGCAGTCCAACTGAATGCAAATCCTTAGCCAGCAAATCAATAAAATTAGAAAACAACTCTCTGTCTTCGACCCACAGATTTTCATAATCAATATCTATGCCCGAAAATCCGTAATGCCTAGCAATATCCACTATACCTTGTCGATGCTCGCTCGATAAGGATTCGCTCGACAGTATTTCATGCACTACGTTAGGGTCTTTTAGACTAAATTTTCCGTTCGACAACCTTACATCGTTAACAACCGTAAACCATGTGGCGCTTATCGTCTGCGGATATCGACCTAGTAGCTCTCTCGGAAGAGCCGCCTCTTCGACGACTGCAACCTGCCCAAGGGCATCTAATTGCCCATAGAAAAAAAGGGCCTCTCCAAACACAGCCGGCTCTAAATTAAACACTGGCATCGCTCGTTCAGCACCCCAATACGTGATCCATGCACCGAATTCGGTAGACCTCGCTGGCGCCTTGCCACTCACTCCACATCCACAAAATAAAACACTGAGCAAAACAATTGATATTTGAAATTTCCTGATCACTTAATCTCTAGGGCTCTACTCGCGAACTGGGACACAACACATTTTCAGAGAAAAAATCTAACATAAGATTTTCCACTTGCAACTCAAAATAAACTCAAATAGCACCTTGACCATATTGCGATTTGCTGTTAGCAGAAGAACCTCTGAATCTTATCAGAGCGATTTTTGCGTGGCCAACAATGGCGAACCTACAAACATTGTTGGCCACGCATAGGTGTGACAGGCAAATCGCGACAGAGCTAACGCGCTGTTAATAGGCGCGTTGCTTTAAATTGCATTAGAGCTGGGCGTTAAGTGGTTTTATAGCATTTTCGTCGCTCAGGAAAAAATACCTCAGTAGAAGATAGCGGTTGAGTCAACTTAAGGGCATAGAACCCTATTGTCAGAATTTGGACTGCAAATGAAAAATAACAGAACCTCGTCAACGGCTAAAGTCGCATCAGACCAGAAAGATCTTTGTGCGATAGATGTACTTTGGAAACTATCCTGGGTACCTACAATATTTGGGGGGATGAAAGAGGGTCGACTACTAAACGTCGATCTCTCAGGCGCCACATTAGAAACAAAGAATTATTTAAGAGTTGGGGACTACATTAGTCTGCGACTAGAAAACACCGACGTCAGTAAAAAGGCACATAAGTTTAGCTCGGGAATATTTGATCCTCGGAAAATCTTTCGACGTAATCGAGTGAGCGCAGAAATCACTACTAACATCACGTATGCACTCGATCCTCGATCCGAAGAAAGTCGATACGTATATGAAGTGGCATTCATGGCTGCGACTCGCGAGAGAGGAAAGGTTTTTGTCAATTCGACGTTACCCTGGATGGCACTCATCTTATTTGTACTCGGCACTATAAATGTGATTTATCTTAAGTCGTTTAATGTAAAATATTTTAACTACCAGGTGTTTCTTAATAGCTACAGTCTAGTAGTGTCATTTTACATACTATCGCGATTTTTCTTTTCTTGCTTCTATCGGCCACCTAAATACGTGGGGTACTTGCCAAATATTTCAGTAATTATTGCTTGCTTCAATGAAGGAGATTCTATTCGCAAGACAATCGATTGTATTTATAAATCCGATTACCCCTCGGATCGCATTGAAGTAATTGCTGTCAATGACGGCTCCACCGACAACACTCTCGACGAGATGCGCCTGGCTGGTGCAGATCACAGAACATTGAAAGTAATTAACTTCGAAAAGAACCTCGGCAAGCGACACGGCATGGCTGCTGGAACGCGAGCGGCTAGAGGTGAAATACTTGTCTTTATAGACTCGGACAGCTTTGTTGAACGCCACACTTTGCGAAAATTAGTGCAGGGTTTCGTCAACAGGGAAGTTGGGGCGATCTGTGGACATGCTAACGTTACTAACACGGCAAAAAATTTCTTGACCAAAATGCAACAAGTTAGATATTTCGTCGCATTTCGGATTATCAAGGCCGCCGAGTCTATCTTTTCAACGGTAGCATGCTGCTCTGGATGTCTAGCAGCGTATCGGCGCGAATACGTGATGGAGATACTGGATCAATGGCTAAACCAGACTTTTCTTGGCAATGAAGCTACCTTTGGCGATGACCGCAGTCTTACCAACTACATGTTGAAAAAATATCGCGTCATTTATGACTCCGAAGCCGTATGCACTACGATCGTTCCCGAAAAATACGGTAAGTTTTTTCGCCAACAACTCCGTTGGAAGAAGTCGTGGCTGAGAGAAACGCTGATTGGTTGTAGGTTCATGTGGAAAAGGCATCCAGTAGCGTGCTTTTTCTATTATCTAGGGGCAATGTTCCCGCTGATGGCGCCAATCGTCATACTCAATGCTCTGGTGTTTCCCTTATTTACCATTCACTCCCTCTCGTATGTCTACATTTATGGAGCCTTTCTGATGGCGATGCTTTATAGCCTTGTCTATCTCATTTTCTATAGAGATCGAGTTTGGCTTTATGGCATAGCCTTTAGCTTCTTCTACATGACTGTTCTCGTTTGGCAAACCTACTATGCCATGTTTACTGTTAGGCGAAATCATTGGGGCACACGGTAGTATGGCCACGACAGGCACGAAAGTTTCGCGGTATAGAGTTCACAGAGAAGATCGCATATGGTGGTTAGTAGTGATAGTTTGTTTGATTTTTATTGTTGACTCTTATATCCACTGGGAAATTGCTCCCACTCCTTTAGCTAAGTGGTCTCAAAAGACAGTTCGGGATCCTTTAATTTTAGCTCTCCAATATGACCGAATTAACAAGACTTGCGCTGACCATCTCTGCACATCCACTGAACAATTTCAGTCTCACATTGAAACGTTAAACAGTTTGGGGTTTGAAGCGATAAGCCTAAAGCACCTGGCCGATTTTTACTATGAAGGCATTTTGCTGCCCGAAAAATCTGTTCTTCTAACGTTCGATCACGCTTATCTCTCCACGTACGAGTCGGTGCATCCCATAATTAAAGCTCTCCAATGGCCCGCCGTGATGGAAATTAACGCAGACAGAATCGAGTTGCGAAATACTACATTCTTATACTGGGGGAAGCTTAAACAAATGGCCCAAAGCGGATTGTGGGATTTCACTATATCGGGATTTTCTCACTCACAAGGTAACAACTCATACCCTGCCGAGCCGCCCTCTCAAGAGAATTCGACGATTCGCGCTTCACTGGCATCGCAGCAGACTCTTCTCGATGGAGCCATAGCTCGCATTGACGCAAATGTAACCGACACAAGCAGTCGCATATCAGATCACAGAATATTTTCTTTTAGTCGAACAAAGGACTCGTTAATCGGCATTCCCCTGAAGCAGGCATTGGCAGAGCGATTCAACAGATCTCCGGAACTTAATCGATACGTAGCATTTGCAGACGATCTTTTTGGCCTGAACACTTCCTTAAATAAAGCAAGCCAAATCAATCAGCTTAGAGTACCTCCTGGCATGAGTACCGAGAACTTTTCAAAGCTGATTGAAAGTAGCATTATCTCCCCAACTATTTATGGAAACAACAGTTCAACTCAAAGACTGTGGAAAATTTCTCAGGGACAAATTGATATTAATGGCAAGGTTTGCTCTCTACAAGGAAGCCCTCAAGCAGATATGTGGTTGCCCTCTGGGCCACATGCAAATAACTGGAGACTTTCGACGATCTTGCGTTTGGACAGCGGGCAATTTTGGTTTGTACAGAAATCTCCGACAACCGATACCTTGGTCAGATTTGGCGGCGATAAGCAAAGTTTACATGTCCAAGTTAGCAATGAGTCGGGCGAGATTACTAATCTGCGCTCGGCTCCATTTGGAGCGACCAAAGGCGAGAGACATAGTTTAACTATTATCAAACGCGGCCATGGCATGTGGGTAGAATGGAATGGCAAATTGCTTTTCGATCGCCCAATAAAATTGCCCTCGCACTTTCAGGGAGAAATTGGCGTTGTCAGCTGGACGGATTCCACAGACAAATCGCGAGTTGAACTAGCGGATACCAAGTTTGAAGTATTGCCAAATACATTGAGAGTATTGGAGCCTTTTCCATCCGCTGAAGAGGTTAAAAAAACGCACATTATGAGCGATATGCTAACTCATTTGAGCACCATCCAATGGGCTGTCGCAGGCAATAAGTCTTGGAGAATAGGGGCAGAAGATATTTTTTACAAAATCGCGCCGGACTATTTTGGATTAGATTTCGTCCCGGCAATATGTATCATGCCGCAATTACCTGATAAACAAACAGAGGGGAAGATCCACATTACTGCAGAGGGATGGCAAGAATCAGCGTTGCGGATCATTGAGAAAATAAAATCGCCAATCGTATATTTAGTTTTCGACGAACTTAAAGCTTTCAAGTTATCCGAGGTAAACAAGCTTGCCGCCAGAGCAAAAGAACTAAACCCACAGAAAATCATATGGACATCTCATGCGACTACAACCGCCTCAGCACCAGGTCTAAAGGTTTCATCGAGTGACAACATATGCGCCTTTCTCAGTAAATCGAGCAAAGCTCTCTTGCCAATGGAGGAAACTTAATGTCATTAGCAACTTTGGACTTTCGAAATTGGTTGTTACTATCTGTCCTTTACTTTTCGCTACTGATTGGCCTTTCTTGGCCACACTGCTCCTTGGCAGCCTCCCCAGGACAAGAGGCTCTGGATCAGGGGAGTGTTTATTACCGAGAAGGGCGCTATGCCGAGGCATTTAGCAAATTCAAGGAGTCGACCAAAAAGGATCCTGCTCTGCTAAAAGCCTGGGAAAATCTAGGACGAACCTCGGTAAAACTCAAGCAATTCTCTGAGGCAAGACAGGTGTTCGATACGTTAATAAAACTTAGCGGGGCAAAGGTGGATTTTCTAAACTCGCTAGCAAACGACTTTCGCCACCATGATGAGTTCAATACCGCTATTTATTATTGGGATAAAAGCCTTGCGTTAAACCCTGCACAGCCAAAAGTATCGCTAGCTGTCGGCGATGCCTATGCGCAACTAGGTGACTGCACGAAAGCTATTCGCGAGTACCAAAAGCTAATTGAGGTAGAGGGTTTTGCCAACGTCTCAATAAGGCGAACAACGGGCTGCTTAGTAAGTTTGAAACGTCCAGACGAAGCGAGAGATTTGTTGATTAGGCACCTAACTGCTTTTCCAGACCTAGGCGCGGATTTGGCTATCATTTATTCCCGTGAAGGGCAGCAATTCTTTTTGGAGGGCGATTTTGCGCAGGCGCAAAAGTTGTTTGCCATGGCGAGCAAACTCGCTCCCAATGAACCGGGCCATTTGGTAGATTTGGGCTGGGCCTTCCGCCGAGCTGGCTATGAATCCCGTGCTATCGATTCCTGGATAGCCGCCTTTCAGCTCGACCCAAAGAATCAACCTGTTTTCAAGCCTTTGGGCGATGTGAATTTGGAACTGGGGAATCTTCGCCAAGCCGACTTTTGGTACCAAGGCGGAATTAAAAACTCCTCTGTCAAGCCAGAAGTATTGCGAAACTTAGGTTGGGCCTACTGGAAGAACGATAGGTTAGAGGACTCTCGGCGAATTTGGCTGCAATATGCCGACCTAAGTCCGCAAAACCCAGAGCCGTTATCGCTACTGGCAAGACACAGCATACATGCTGGCGACTATGCTCAAGCCGCAGCATACGCGAAGCAAAGCCTCGTTTTGAATCCTGACCAGCCTAATACCGCCCTAACTAGAGTTCAAGCGCTTTTAAGAACAGATAATTTTGATTTAGCACGAGAGGAGACTAAACACTATCTCGCCCAATTCCCTGGTCACCTCGGCCTAAATCAATTCTTCGGCGATACGCTAATGCAGTATCACGATTTCGAGCAGGGTGAGGAGCAGTGGCGCAAAGTGCTAAATCTCGGTGGCAACTCCGAGCGAGCCCACGTATTTTGGATCCGCAGTCTCTACGAACAAGGTAAGTATGAGAGTGCTCTGAGACACGCCCGTGACAGACTGTCTAAATATGGGCCAAATAAGGCGCTTTATGGTTTGCTAATTAACGACGCCTTGCGCCGAGGAGACGACAAGGAGAGTATTGATTACCGAGAAAAATCCTTGAGGCATTTTCCAGATGATGAACGGATGTGGGTGGCTCTTTCTGAAGCCTACAGAAAGCAAGGCGATAACGAGACTGCGCGAAGGACTTTGATCGCCGCCCGGCAAAGAATTCCACTAAGTACTCAGATTAAGATTGCCTTGGCGGAACTAGAGCTTGCAGACAAGAACTTCGAGCAGGCTTTACGCGAGTTTAGAATCCTCCAGGAGCAGATTCCAAATAACCGAAGAGTATTCGCGGGGTTGCTTTCGACGCTAATTGGCCTACGAGAACTGGATGAAGCGATTAAACATCTCGATAGAAACCGAAAATTCTTTCTAACACGCGAGCAGGAAGAATTATTCCGCGCTGCCATACTGGCGGATGCTGGAGATTTTAAGGCAGCTAACAAGCTCTATGAGAGTGTTAGACAAACACCTAAGAATTCCATAGACGTTGCCATTTTGCTTTATCACGGGATTGGGAAGCATCAGCGCGCCGCCAATATCTCTCAGGCGCAGTTTGATGAGCAATTAAAAGCTCTATCGGATGCAGGTTTTACAAGCATCACAGTTGAGCAGCTTCGCCGCATAATTGACGGCGAGCTGCCAGCGCCGCCTCGTCCCTTTCTCGTCACCTTTGACGATGCGAGAATTGATGCTTTTAGTTTAGCAGATCCTGTGCTCAAGCGGTACGGCATGAACGCCACTATGTTTGTTCCAACCGGCTTGCTTGCCGATGGACATCCGTTCTTTGGAGATTGGAATATTATTAGACAATATTACGCAACTGGCCGATGGGATTTGCAGAGCCACGGCCACAAGGCCCATAACCCAATAACAGTGGACAGCGAAGGTCGACAAGGGCCATTTCTTACCAATTATGAATGGCACACTGCATCTAGACGCTTCGAAACTCCCGGTGAATTTGTTAGCAGATTAGACGCAGATTATCGACGTTCAATTAACAGCATTGACGAAAACATACCGACAATAAAGGTTAGTGGGTTTGCTCTGCCTTTTTCCGAGGCTGGACAGGAAGATGCCGGAAATGTTCGCAACGCATTAAATATTAACGAGCACTTGCTAGGAAAGCACTTTCGCTTCGCATTTATTCAGGATCAAGCTGCCTATAATCGCATTGACTTGGATGCAGATAGCGAGAACTTGCTCGTGCTGCAAAGATTTTCCGTGCCAGAGGATTGGACTGGTTCCATGCTGGTATCGCATTTAAGAACCAAAAGCCACGTTGCCAAAGCAGCCAAGGGCCTTGCCGCAATAAAATATAGACAGGGCCGATTTTCTGAAGCGAGGGAGGCTTTTACAGAGATAAGTGAGGATCCTTATACTCAGTATTACCTTGCATCAATGGACTACCAACAGAGTCAGTTTCCAGAAGCACGCGCTCGCCTGGCATCATTAGAGGCCGAGGAAGTCGAGCCGGCACTGCGTGCCAAGATTGACGAGTTTAATCATAAGTTAAAGTGGCACATTAATCCCTCTGTTGAAATTAGGTACCTTTATCAAGAGGATTCAAACAATGACGGGCACGATGAGGCAGCCGCGAGAGCCGACTATCCGGTGCATGACAGAGCGCATATATGGTTAGAACCAGGAATGAGCAATCTGCGAGGAAATGTAGGCGAAAGCCGCACCGCTAGCGAGATTAGCAGTGGTGCGCGTTTTACTTTTCCCATTCTTCTATCCGTCGACGCAGCCGTGCGTTATCGCAATTTTGATCAAGGCGACAACACTTTTAATTACTGGCTAGCATCTCAATACGAAGGCGATAGAACAGCGTTGTCGCTTCGTTGGTCACAGAGAGATATCGATTCGCTTAGGGCAAAACTCGCAGAAATCGACTCCTCGCAAATTGACTTTACTTTAAGTCAGAGATTCCTGGAAAACTGGTTCTTTGGAGCAAATGCTAGCTACATTGACTATTCGGACGATATTCAAAGGACAGATTTTAGATTTGACGTGCGTTATCGGTTGCGACAACTAAGCTCTGTGTCTATTGGGCCGGACTTAGTGTACCGAGATGCAAACGGCACGTCTCCCAATTACTATGCACCAGATGAGCTAACGGCTGGGCGATTTAACGTTTACTTCAATGACCGATTGAACGAAGTATTTTCGCTCGATGCCAAAGCTAGCTCTGGATGGGCGCACGACCGACCAAATGGGAATCGTTTCTCTAGCGATGTGCTCTTTCAACTCAATGCTGACATCACCGACTCAACAAAAGGACTTGTAGGAATGACTTACTCTCGAGTGCCAGATTACGACAATCTAGTTATTAACGCATCGCTACACTATTTGTTTTAGTGCATGTTAAGATGCACCAAACTTGCCCCCTGGATAGAGCGCCTCGAAGAAATCGGCCTTGAGGATAAGCAGACAAAGTTTTTAAAAACTACCATACAAACGCGCCTAGCGCATTTGGCGTCATAGGAGTGCAGGTTCTGTGAAAAGGCGGTTAGAGAGGGTATCAGTAGGTCTTGCTTTTTGCCTTTTCTGCTCGCCGCAAAACAGATATAATATTCCTGAAATTCAGGACTCTTACTTACCAAATTGCTAACTATGCAATACCATAGAGATATTTCTAGCAAACTCGAGGATCTTGCTAAACAATTTCCAGCTATCGTTCTTACTGGTGCCCGCCAGACGGGGAAAACCACATTACTTACTGAGCTATTTCCCAATCACTCCTATGTAAGTCTCGACTAATGGTTTTAAACTTCGCGACGAGCTTAAAGAAGTTCTTAGCTAGAGTAACGGCATAAAGACACTGCTGATTATTATTTTCGAAAAGAGGAGAAGTTGTTAAAGATAATTATATTTACAGAAGCTTACATTAAGCTGCTTCTTTCTTCCCTTCTGTGGCAACATTAATCTGCAACTTAAATCCGAGGGCGCTAAGTATGGAGTGTAAACTAGCTAACTTTGGGTTACCTTCCTCGGATAGCAATTTATAAAGATTCTCACGATTGAGCTCTGTGGTATTAGAAAGCTCACGCACTCCTCCGTGAACCTCCACTACATCTCTAAGCCCTACTAAAAACGATTCGAGTGAATCCTCATAACACGCCGTTAGATACCCGGCCGCGTAATCCTTGTCCTTTAGCTCCTCATAGAGATAATCCTTGTAGTTAACAGTTGGCATTTTAGTTCTCTCTATCTTGCTTATACTCTAACCATAATTTCTTCGCCCTAACGATATCTCGCTCTTGCGACCCTTTATCGCCGCCGCAAAGAAGAATTACCAACTCGCTACCATCTCTTCCAAAATATACCCGATACCCAGCGCCAAAATGTATTCTAAGCTCATTCACGCCGTTTCCAACCGCACGCCAATCGCTAAAATTTCCGTCTAAAAGCCTATTGAGGCGCGCCTCGATGCGCTGCTTCCCCCGCTTATCCCTCAAACCCCTCATCCATTCCACAAAAGGCTCCTTGCCATTTGGCCTTCGGTAAAAAACTAACTGCATATGCATATAGTAGTTTTAAAGCTACTATAAGTCAAGTGAGTTTTTTTCTAAGTTCAATGTTAATAGCTTAAATAAAAGACAAGGCCGTTACAAACATACCGATTAGCCTGTCTCGATTCGGCAAAAGTCCGGCCAGGTAGATGAGATGTGCAGCGATTAGGTTTTTGATTGACTCCGCATCGTAAGCGGGTTACGATATGTAGGTGGACGATGAAGTTAGAAAATATTTGGTTGAAATTGGACGGCGTGGTGGCACAAAGAGCCGACGCAGTTTAAGCACCACACAGGCGCAGAGCATGGTGAGGCTACGCGAGGCCAAGCGTGCTTTTAAGAAATTTAGAACGGCTTGTTTTTGGTCATACGATCCAAATTTAAAAATTACTGCGGCCGATATTCATTGGATTGCTGAGCAACTTAGAAAACACGGGAACCGTCAAGCTTGGGAAATTGCCGAACGCCTATGCCGCTAACTCCGCAAGGGGATAATAGCACTAAACTAGAGTGGGCGCATGACACCGCATGGCGATTCATGCCTGCTATTTACAATGCGACAACGGGCTATCAGCTCCATGCAGTGGATCTCGCAATTAACAAGGTCCTGGCTTTAGCCGGTCGAGATGAGCCCCGTGACTTCTTGGATGTCATTTTGCCCAAATTCTACCAAGGCGACATCCTAAGTGACCGAATTGAAGAATTTTCACGGGTTTTTGCCTAAGGATTAAAGCTTTCTGTAGGCATAAGTACTAGCAGACGCTAATACAGGCCACTAAACCGAACCGAACACTTATTCTATTCAATCCTTTGGAAAGTTCCCCATAAAAACTACCCGACGAAGCAATTTCTCATTTTGCCTACGTATGCAAAGCACGGTATACTACTGAGCTGGGCAAAACTTTTAGCCCCAAGCATTTTTTACTTCGCCGTTCTTTAAAATCCACACCATAAGCGCAGACGCAATTTTCTGTTTCCCTTTTAGAGGCACGCTATACGTGTGCCCGCTAGAAGGGAAACAGCATAGAAACTAAATAAGGTTTTTTTGCGGCGTTTCGTAAAAGTTTTTTAATTTTAGTTTTATTTTAGGGTTTTTTGGGGCGTGAGCCCCAGAGAGGTGGTGTGGCATGATAGGGAACAGGAGTGAGGTAATATGTTCTTTGGCAGACGCAGTAGAAGGTCTGCCGGAGTTTAAGAATTTGCAAAATTTTTTAAAATTGACGCGTCAAGGGGAGGACGTGTCAATTGAGGTCACCGCATTCCCTGCCTGCCCAGGAATGCGGTTGAACCTTTGCAGAACCGTTTCGGTTTGGTTGCTAACGAAACGGGCCGTTATCGACACTCTCGAAAGGGAGGGTCGCAGGAGGGGCCCCGTAGAGGGGAAGACGGTTGTCGTAAGGGATGTATTGACACCGCATCCTTGTTCGACGACTTCCGACGAGATGTTGAGGGCGGTACGTGCTCTTCAAGAGCTCGTCAGAATCGCCCGGCAAGAGGATATCCCAGCTGCGATCGACAGGGTATGGCGCGCGAGTATTGTGCTAAATATCGGCGGCTACAAAATGCCGCCAGAGATCTACTCACAGCTGCGAAATCTCTACAGCGCCACGATCCTGGCGGCGCGAAAGGTCGTCACATGGATCGGATTCGATAGTGACGGCCATAGTTCCGAATCGTCTCACCTTAATGGCAGGGCTTTGAGGGAGATGGCCAACCAGGAGCGAAGGGAGATGATCTCCTGGTATGTTGCACGTCTAATTCCGATGGAGCGGGCTGCCTTGCCCCGGCTCTGCGACCAACTCAGCCGGATCATTATCCGGCTATCCGCTACAAAGGATGGGCTTGGGAGCTCGCCCCAAGCTTATTCGTTGGTAGCAGAGTTTCTCACGGACCTCGCCGAACTCGAGCCCAGAGAGACTCAAGTCGAGGCGGTTATACGGGATGTGCGCGAGTTCGGATTTTCTCTATGGACCCCTCAACCTCGATTCGATGCCAGAGCTCTGAACGGGCTTTGGACATCGACAAACTCGGGCCAGGGTGAAGACTTGTTCTCAGCCAACGACCGTTGGTTGAAGGACATTCTTTTGGGGCTAAGGGATGTTTCAGCCACAACGGAGGAGATACCAACTGCGGTGCTTTCGGGCACCGAAAAAATTGAGGATTTGATGAATGCCCAGCAAATCCTCGACAAATACGGCCCTCGAACAACGGTCATACCGTTGTTCGAAACATCGATCGGGCTGAGCGAGGCCCGATCGACTTGGAAGGCCTGGATTGAGTTCCTCCGCAAGACTGGCCGCATGCCGGTAAGGCCCATTTTTATGGTCGGCTTCTCCGATGCCGGCCGTGAATGTGGCATGGTCTGGGCGACCTTGAAAGCCCGCGAGACCATAAAGAAAATCTTTGAGCTCTCCAAGGAGCTGGGAGTCACTGAGCTCGGCGTTGAGCTTGGCGCAGGTGCCGACATCGCCCGCGGGGGGGTAACGAACATCGAGGATTTTGTAGTCTCCATGTTGCCGCCCGCCAACCCTACGTTCCCCTCGGAGGTCTTGGTGACGCTGCAAGGCGACGGGATCGCCGTGGCCTACGGCGCCAGGGGCCACAACTCCGCCAGGCCAGATGTATGCCTCCGCACCGCTGAGGAAAGCCTCGACACGGAATTCGAAGTGTTTTTGCAGGCTTGGGGGCGGGAACAATCGGAGTGGTATGGTGAGCACGTCTACCATTCCCAAGCCCTCAGGGATTGGCTAAACACGGGGTCGCCGTGTTTCCTGGTCCCTGAGGTAACCCGCCGTGCGCGACCGGTGTCACGCATGGGAGAGGTATCGCTCAAAGGCATGCGAGCGATAACCTCCGTGCTGACAGGCCGTGCGGCCTTCGGCATGGGCATCAGTCTTCTCGGTGCCGGGACCGCGTTGAAACGCATTTTTAAACGCGATTCCGCGGCTGTCGGCATGCTTGGGCAGGCGCTCCTGCATGTGCCACTGGCAAGGCACATGTTGAAGGGTCTAGCCGAGGCGTATGCGCTTGGTGATCCGGCGGGACTGCTCGCGCTCACCAAGGCAATAGCCGGGCAGGATGGCTTTTCTATGAGCGTAGTTGAGCTCATAGAATCCGATATCGCGGCAGGCCAAGCAGCGTTCAAAGAGCTTGGCCTTCTCGGAGACCCCGAGAGGGCGGCGGCATCGTCGTTTTTCAGAAAGGAGCTTGCCGTACTTCTTTCTGAGTCTGGAGGTAAGCTTCCCGAGAGTGGCGCACACAGGGAAGCGATCCTCAACTGCCTTATAGCCATTTTCCACTCGTGCGGAACTAGTGGATAAATGGCGGAGTTGGAAGAAAGGCGAGAACGGTTTTTTCGTTCTCGCCTTATTCCGGCTTGAGGTTATTGGTCAAAGGTTGAAATTTCTATGCTGTTTTCTTAAAACTTTTCTATTCGCTACCAAGTAGCAAATTCTTAAATGGCTTTCGGTTTTTCCAGCGATAGGTGTGAAAGTCGCGCTTGTCGGTGGAGAATATGCGGCCGTCGTTTAGGTGCT
>JADLFC010000133.1 GCA_020845775.1 Deltaproteobacteria bacterium | reverse complement strand
ATACCGTTTCCAAAAAGTAAGTTAAATATTTTACTTTTTGGAAACGGTATTTGTTGTTTATTGGCAAGTGCTTACGCACTTGCTGTTTATACCATTTACAAAAATCCTTTTTGTAAATGGTATAACTCGGCCTAGATTAGGCAGTTCATGTCAGCTAAAATAAGTTCAGTTGGGTAAAATACTGTATTTTTTTGCTGCTTTTAGGTTACAACTGCCTAATTAAGTTGCATACCGAAGATTAAAGTGGCTTTTGTAAGGTTTTTGCAGCTTTTTTGCTTGACGTTTAAGAGGTGAGTTAATATACTGCGGGCCTTGTTTTTGGGCGTTGGGGTTATTTATTGGGCGCTCTTCCAAAAGAGACGTAACCAATTTGTAGACATAAAATCCGCCGGCTTTCGCTGGGGAATTTCGTCTCGTAGGTTTATAAGCATACTTTTTAGTGCGTTAACTTGTCGCTTTTAGAGGCGAGAAAGCTTTTTTCGTGCCTTTAAGAGCTGACGCGCATGGCTTGTTGCCAAGATATTTTGTCATATTGAGTGTTAATGTTTAACATTGGAGAGGTAAAATAAACTAATGAAGCTTTGGTCTAACAGCACGACACAACACAGCACAAACAGCTTTAATCCAGAACGCCGCCTTCTCGCAGCGGTACTTCAGCGAGCGATCACGGATTATCTCACTGGAGAAGGAGAACTCCAGGAGTCGGCTTATGAGTGGCTGTATAAGTCAGACGAGCTTCACCACACGTCTTTTTTTGGTTTTAGGTATGTCTGTGAGGCGCTTGATTTTCACGGCGATGAGCTAAGGAAGGCTATAAAAAGGCAGTTTGAAGAGGCACAGCGATCTGACAGCACACTAAAAGCCCTTATACAGCACCACAACAACACCGAAGCTGCATAAGAGCATTTCGGAAAGTAACACACACGCTGTTTATTTATTATAAGGCGTCCCTAGATTCTCGGATTTCTAGATTCTTGGGCGCCTAATTTTTTTCCAAGCCGTTACCGCCTCATCTATCTCGTTTGCATGGATGGAATAATTTTGCATTTCACTTACGTAGCGCTTAAGCCCACTTCGCAGGTATTGAGGATCTATTCCTAAACATTCGCAAACGACATCAAAACTAAAAACGTAACTCTGGTCGTTATTATCGATCCACTCCTCTGCATCTACCCCTGCGTCATGCGTCCACCTAGATCTAACACCACGGCATTGCGAGACATACGCCTCGATACCATCCGATAACAAGGCCGCCATAAGCCTCCTTTCGCCACCGCAAATTCCTCTCTCGCTAACCCCATTTATTTGTGTTGGAAGAATAATATCTGGCTCAAAAAGATTAGAAACGAAGTCAGCTGCTACATAATCACTCATATTGTATTTCTCCGGCTCGCAATAATGGCTTAACACCATGTTATTGCCCTCATAATAACAAGCGTAAACCGAGTTAATTTATTGCCGAGAAATACCGAACACGCGATTGTAATGTTAGCACAGTCTTTAAAAAAAACGTACAAAAATCTACAGAATGGGTATTCGAAATCTCAACCTGTTAGGAATTCACAAGAAAATCAAAACTCACAGCGTATCGAGATTGATAGCGTCGCTAAGCGGTGGTCTCAATATACGCCGCTTGGCTTCGGTCGCACGGAAACTTAGCTCTCTATGCGTATCGGAAAGCCGACTTAACTGATTCAAATAATCGGCAGTTTGAGTTAATAGCCGAGCAGCGTCACCCTCAGCCACACGAGAGAGCAGTAATATGGAGCGGAATTCCTGCCAATTATTTGCCTGAAGCCACATCATTACCGTGTATGCGCCAGACTCGAGCACATCGCGCTCACTTTTAGTACCTGGCATATCCACAGCTCCCACCCTAGCCAAGATTGACCGAAGCGACTCAACATCCTCCTTTTTTAATACATTAACCTTCTTGTTAGATAAATACTTTCTATGTGGATCCCCAGCTAGAGATCCCATAATTGCCGCTAGGTACTCTGCTGACACGCCATCGAGAACGCCTGCCTGAATAATCTCTCCGAGTTCTAGAACTAGGTCAGTGCACAAATTTGCAGCCCAGTAACCCTTCTCCGACAACGATATGCCGCTTACGTACCCCAAAGTCTCAAGGCCTTTTAAGGCTTGATCTATCATAGCTAGCTGACGCGTCTCTAACTCCTCAGCGCCTCGTTTTAAACGATTCATCTTTTTTCTTATGCGCTTCCAATCCTTGTCCCCTCCTCCATCCTCCTGAGACGCCAAAACGGGGTACCCGACCGAGCTTAACTTCTCCTCTAAAACCGCCCCATCCTGTCTAAGCTTTCCTGCCTCTCTCTTGTCAAAGAAAGACGCCAAGCTCTTGCCCACGGTGTAGCGCAAATCGTCCACGTTTCTGTACCGCAAGAGATTTAGCACGGTGCTTGAGCTCGGAAAATAAGCTGAAGACAACGGGTTAGCGGGTTTATGGGCAATCTCCAAGAGCTGTCGAGCGTCGCAAAACGGCCCGGGCGCAACTATGCAAAAACCCACAGTGTCCTTGCCTCGCCTTCCTGCACGACCAGACATCTGCTGAAACTCAGTCGATGAAAAGTTCTGAAAGCCGTCTGCTCCTCTCCTAGAATGCGCCGTTACGACCACAGTCCTAGCAGGGAAATCCACTCCAGCCGCCACTGTTCCCGTTGCTACCAAAATCCTAAGCTGTCCCAACGCCATAGTTTCTTCCAACAAGAGGCGCCAAATTAACAATTGACCAGCATGATGTGCTCCAATACCAGTGCGAATAAGTCCATCGTACTGTTCATGAGCGCGAATTAGCTCTGCATCCATGTCATAGCGCACAATAATCTCCTCGATCGAACGAGAGAGTTCAGCCTGCCTATGCACAGGGAGTTCAAGCTTCTTGTTCCCCGTAGCTCGAAGCACATCTGCATCACACTGAGCTCTGGACGTGCGAAAAACAATTGCCGGCAGAAGATCGTCTCTCTCCAGCTGTAATAAAATTTCTGAAATGTGAACTTCTCTATGCATCTTCGTACCTCAACCCGCCCTCGAGCTCCCCTTCCTAAACCTCGCCCAGCTCTTCCCTCCCGGTCCCTTAAACCCTTGCTTGCCGTAGAACTCCTCCACTGCAGAAGAGGCTTTTTGGTCTTTATCTTCGAGTGGTATGACTCCGTATGTAGGATGCAAAAACCCAAGTCTCAACTCAACTGGCCGCTTCTCGACACTTACAACCATAACCTGACGATGTCGAATTGTCTCAATCCACTGCGCTATATCTTGCGGATTAGATATTGAAGCCGACAACATCAAAAGCGTAGCAGACCGAGGCGACAAGATAACACTCTCCTCCCACACCGGACCGCGCTGCGAATCTGCCAAATAGTGAAACTCATCTAAAACCACCAAATCGTAACTCCCACGCGAACTATACAATTCGTTTCGATAAATCTCAGTGGTTGCCACGACAATATCGGCATCGCCCTCGATTTTGCGATCCCCCGTCAACAAGCCGACACTGTATTGAGGCTCAAAACGAGAACGAAACTCCATGTACTTTGCGTTAGACAAAGCTTTAAGTGGAGCTGTGTATACGGTTCTACCGCCGCGCTCTAGAATATTTTCGATAGCGCGCATGGCAATAAAAGTCTTACCTGAACCGGTCGGCGCAATTACGAGCGTATCGAGCTTCTGCTCCAAAAAACGGATGGCATCATTTTGAAACGCATCCGGCACAAACGGTGCTGGTTTAGGAACACCCATGCCGGTAAAGAATTTTGCCTTTTGCTCCCGTATGTATTTTCTATCCTTTGTCACAACTCTCCAACAATACTCATTCTACAGCCTTAATTGGCTGTAGACACACTTAATCTATACCGTTTCCAAAAAGTAAGTTAAATATTTTACTTTTTGGAAACGATATTTGTTGTTTATTGGCAAGTGCTTACGCACTTGCTGTTTATACCATTTACAAAAATCCTTTTTGTAAATGGTATAACTTCCCATTTGCATTTGCTACTTGCTGCGAAAAACAAAATCGCGTCTTTAAGAACTCTATCACTCGTGGCGGCGCATCTCTCAGTATATCCACGCTGCGAACATTACAAATAAGCTTTCCATCAAAGATAGCTATAATCCTATCAACGTTAGGAATTAAACGCCTTATGTCGTGACTTGCCATCACAATGCGCGGTCTATAACGCTTGTGCAAATCCTTGACTAGCTGCATGAGAACACTGGCCGTCACCGGATCCAAGCCGCCAGTGGGATCGTCCAAAAGAACCAGCTTAGGTTCCGCTACTAGCGCTCGCGCAATACCGACGCGGCGCCGCATTCCCCCACTTAACTCGCCCGGAAGCTTGCCAGTAGCTCGAGACAACCCCAAACTAAATAACATGTCATAGGCTTTGCGATAACACATTTCGCGTTCAGCCCTTTTTGCCCTCTGCAACAGGGGAAACGCGACATTTTCGATTACCGTCATCGAATCAAATAAAGCCCCCTCCTGAAACAAAAATCCAATATTCCCATTCTCAAATGGATACTCTACTGAGCCGACTTCAGGAGCAATGACGCCACCAAGAATCTTTAGCAACAATGACTTGCCACTTCCACCTGCACCGACCAAACCCACCACTTCAGCCTCATCTATTGAAAATGAAATGTCTCGCAGAGCAAACTTTGGAGAAAACTGCCTTCCTACACCCTCGACCTTCAACATATCATTAACCTAATCCACTTTCTCTCATCAACTCGACAACCTTTTAAGTGAATCTTCGAACTCGCGCACAGTTTTTGCGGCGCATAAATTTTTCCTGACCGCGCTTAAATTGGGAACCCTCTTCGTAACTTTGACAGACAGTTGCTTTAGATATCCCAAGGCAGCTCTATCAGAAAATTCTTGCACCAACATCTCCCTATATTCCTGCAAAAGATTTCTTATCTCTATCTCGCCGGGAGCTACAAAGTCGCCGCCATTCATGGCCACTTTTATCTCAGAAAAAACCCATGGATTTGCCAAAACCGCGCGACCAATCATAAGAGCGGAAATATTTTCGTAATCAAAACAACGTCGAGCCGTAGCTCCATCGGCTACATCCCCGCTACACACCACCGGCACACTAACCGAGCGCCCAACCTCATCTACGATACCCCAATCAGCCTCCCCGCGATACAGCGAGCTCCTAGTCCTTCCATGCACGCATAGCATATCTACGCCATTATCTGCGGCAATCTTCCCAATTTCAAGCGCATTCTTGTTATTCTCGTCCCAACCAGACCTGATTTTTAGCGTCAATGGAATAGAGATTGCCTTTCGCACGCGCCTTAATAGCTCTGCCAGATGCGCAGGCTGGCGCATGAGTTCCGCACCTCCTCCTTTCTTGACGACTTTAGGCACCGGACATCCGCTATTGATATCGAGAATATCCGCACCGCTCTGCTCTACCATAACCGCCGCATCCACCACCCGAGCTATATCATGCCCAAAAACCTGAATCGCTACGGGTCTTTCCTCGGGATGGATCTTCATCATTGCAACACTTCGCATGTTTTTTCGCGAGAGAGCCTCAACGCTAATGAACTCGCTTACTACTAATCCAACTGCGTTTGGATTAACGCGCTTAATGAGCCGACGAAAGCAGCAATTGGTTATCCCCGACATAGGAGCAAGGATAAGATTTGGATTAATTTCAACTGCGGCAATCTGGAGTTTAGCTAGCGGCATCCAAACACCTGCGCACTTCCCTAGCGAGCTCTTCCACGGCAAATGGCTTTTGAATAAAACCCAAGCCCCCGGATTTAAGGACACTTTGAGCACGTTCCTCGCTAGAAAAACCACTCACCAGCAAAACCTTGGCATCGCGATCGATCTCCCTCAAACGCCTAAACACCTCATCCCCCGACATATGCGGCATCATCATATCGAGAATAACAAGTTTATAAGAGCGACGGTTATTTTGGTAACGCGCCACAGCATCCAAGCCATCCTTGGCAATATCAACTTCATAGCCGAAATGCTCAAGGCTACGCTGAATAACCGCGCGCACAACTTCCTCATCATCCACGACTAATATCCTCTCATTTCCACCCGGGATCACCTCATCCTTTTCCTCATCCACCTCGCTTTCAAAAAACCCCTCACATAACGGTATGTACACATCAAACCGTGTACCTTTTCCCAACCTGCTAGTGACTTCCACTGCGCCCAAATGGCTCTCTACAATAGACAAAACTGTCGCAAGTCCCAGTCCAGTGCCTTCAGCCTCCTTGGTCGTAAAATATGGCTCGAAAATTCTCTTCTGCACCTCCTTAGACATTCCGATCCCATCGTCCTCGATCGATAGGCGAGCATACTCGCCTGCGACAAGAGTCCTCGGTGGATTGCCGACATGTCGCGGTGCCTTCGCCGCGTCAACCGTTACGCGCTCAACCCTAACATCTATGTGCCCACCACTGGGCAAGGCATCGCGCGCGTTCACCGCTAAATTCATGCAGAGCTGGCTAAGCTTGCTCTCATCTCCTAAAACGAAAACGTCAGATTTCTCACTGGCAACCCGCAACTGAATATTTTTTGGCAAAGCTCCTCTGAAGAGGTTGAGCCCGCCTGCAATTACAAGGCTAAAATTTATTGGATGCATGCCAACACTTTCATTTCGAGCATAATCCAAAATTTCACGCGTGAGATGCGCTGCCTTTCGCGCACCATCTTCAATTGCGGCAATCGATTCGAGCTGCGAACCAGAATTGCTCGTAGACAACCTAAGAAAGGTTACGTGACCCAACACACCGGCGAGAATGTTATTTATGTCGTGAGCGATGCTGCTAGCTAAGGATCCAAGCGACTCTAGCTTGTGAGACTGCTCTAATTGTTGCCGATACTCCTTCTGGCTTGGCTCTAATATTAAGAAAAACCGAGCCTTGCTCTTCGACAAGAGATCCTGGAATGGAATGATCTTTAGCTTATAGGGGTGCTTTTCACCTGATTTATGCTCCAGATCAACTTCCATCACAGACTCTTGCTTAATGCCGCGAAACGAGATCGCCCCATCTTCAGCCTGTAAAAAACAAAAAGAATAAAAAGATTTCTTATATACTTCAACAAGCGTCAATCCACATAGAGATAATAAGGCGGAGTTTGCAAACATAACTTTGCCGTTCTCATCTACCTCCGCCAAGGGAAGCGGTATGAGATCAAACGCTATTTGACACATCTCTTGTCTGGAATTCAAAAACGAGAACCTCTATAGATATAGGCGCTAGCACTAGTAGTTTTTTTGATTTTTGCCCTGGCCTTCTGTCATTCAACTAATTTAGAACATTAGTATACACACTTTACAAATTTAGTTGAATAAAAAAAATGAGTTGCCAAACACACCAAAGATTAGATAATGCCTGTATTATGAAGCAGTTGCCTTGAGCAATAAGTGATTGTAGCATCTTTGCCACCTAGAAAATTTTAGCTACGGTGTTGTGAGAGCTGCATCATAAGGCAATGCAGTAGGTGTTTATTACTTTGCAATTCGTTGCTTAATAGACACCTGATTCGTGATAGAAAAATAGAATTTGACGCCAAGATTAAAAAGTTTAATGTTGTTTAAGTGCAAAAAGCACATCTTAAGTGCAGCAATTGTTTTAGAGAGCTACAGTTAAGTTATGTTCTTTGGTGTTGGTAAAAGGAGTATATAGAAAAATGGCTGAAACGCTGCGTGGTGTTGTAAAATGGTTTAACGATGCAAAAGGCTTTGGTTTTATTGAGCACGAAACCGGAAGGGATGTGTTTGTTCACTATTCAGTAATAGCGCAAGAAGGTTTTAAGACTCTTAAAGATGGAGAGGAAGTGGCCTACGAGCTTCAAGAAGGAGACAAGGGGTTGCACGCTGCAAGAGTCGATCGCATCCATCTGGCGACTCAAAAGGCAGAAGGCGAGGGCGCTCGGTTAGTGCCGGAGGCAAAAGACCTTAACATGACTGCTCCTAACCTTGAGTCTGGATCGCTTAAATCGGTAAACAAACCGATTTCCGAATCCATAGAGGTAGAGCACACTGGCGATACGTCTAAACAGTTCGAAACCTTATTTGAGAGTGAAAGCGAGTTATCGGGTGCTGAAAAGCATTAGTTTGCTCTCGGCGTTAGATCGCTCGCCTTGCGTGAGGGATCTAACGCAAGTTTTTCTGCTGGCTCATTTTATGGCTTTGACATAGGCGGCCATGTCTTTATCGCCCCTACCCGATAAATTAATCACTACTACATCTTTGCTGGACGCTCCCAGATCGCCAAGTCTCGCAAATGCATGAGCTGCCTCGAGGGCTGGTATAATACCTTCAATCTTGGTAAGTAAAAGTGCAGCCTGAATAGCTTCTTCATCAGTTGCGTTGTGAAATTGAACCCTTCCGCTTTTACATAAATGAGCAAGCTGTGGTCCAATTCCTGGATAATCCAGGCCAGCAGATATGCTATGAGCCTCTTTAACCTGACCATCCCTAGTTTGCATCAATAAAGTCTTACACCCATGCAACACCCCCATAGAACCAAGTACTGTGGTAGCCGCGCTATGCTCTGTATCTATCCCTTCTCCAGCGGCTTCGACTCCTACCAGTCTAACATCTTTTTCTTCTAAAAAGTGATAAAACGCTCCCATTGCGTTACTTCCACCACCCACGCAGGCAACGACGAAATCGGGACGATCTCGCCCGGTTTTTTCCAACAACTGCTGCTTTATCTCCTTGCTAATAACGGACTGAAAACGCGCCACCATATCTGGATATGGGTGAGGGCCCACAACTGAGCCAATGATGTAATGAGTATTTTTCGGATTGCAAATCCAATCGCGCAGCGCTTGATTCGTAGCGTCCTTTAGCGTTTTACTTCCAGACTCCACTGGCACGACAGTAGCGCCTAACATTTTCATGCGCTCGACATTAGGCGCTTGACGCGCAATGTCGACGCTCCCCATGTAAACCACGCATTCTAAATCCAAAAGCGCACAAACCGTCGCCGTTGCAACGCCATGCTGACCGGCACCGGTCTCGGCAATAATTCGCCGCTTGCCGAGCCTTTTTGCCAACAACGCCTGGCCAATCGTGTTGTTAATCTTATGAGCACCAGTGTGATTTAAGTCTTCGCGCTTAATGTAGATAGAAGTATTAAACCTTTCAGAAAGTCGACTAGCAAAATAAAGAGGCGTCGGCCTGCCGACGTAGTCGGCCAAGAGTTTTGAAAACTCCTCTTGGAACCCCGCATGATTTATTATGGCTAAATAATTCTCTCTAAGCTCAACGACATTGGGCATCAGCATCTCTGGCACAAAGGCGCCGCCAAACCCGTTGAAATATCCCTTCTCGGAACAATGGTAATTCATTTGCGTAGCTCTTCGATAATTTCCCGAACTTTTTTTACAGATTTAATTCCTACTTCCTGCTCCACCCGACTATTAATATCTATACCGAGAAGTCTAGGCAACTTCCACCGCAACTGGCGAATCTTGGCGACATCCGATGCATCTCCGATGCCGCCCGCCAAAAAAAAAGGCGTCTCCCCTCTATAACTTCTGAGCACATCCCAATCGAACTTTTTGCCACTCCCCCCAACGCTAGCGGTTCTAGTGTCGAACAAGAAATAATCCGCGACATCTGCGTAATCGCTAACGCTTGGAGGAATTTCATCCCCATCAATGCCAAACGCCTTAATAAGCCCCAGTTCAGGCTTCGCTAGTTTTAAATTCTCACAATACTCTGGCGTCTCGGCCCCATGTAACTGCACCATATTCATCCCAAAGTGCGTCACTGTATCTATCACCTTCTCTAACTCATCGCCTACAAAGACGCCAACCGTCCCAACCGAAAAAGCAATCTGCCGAACAACCTCTGGATCCAAAACAGCGCCACAATAGCGGCTCGATTCAGGATAAAAAATAAAGCCCATATAATCGGGGCGCAAGGAAGCAATCTCTTGGATATTTTGCCTATCTCGCATGCCACACACCTTAATCTGCAAGCTATCCACTTGCATCGCCCTCCAGCAAGCGCTTTAGTTCTTCAACAAACACCGCACACGCCACCTCGGGTCGCGGCTCTTTCATAAAACGCTCCCCAATCAAAAAACCCCTAAAACCAGCATCGCGCAATCTCTTAGCGGTCTCTGCAGATTCTATTCCGCTTTCAGATATTGCTAACACTGACTTTGGAACCGAGTGAAAAATCTTAAAAGACGTTTCGACATTAACAGAAAAATCTCTTAAATCGCGATTGTTTATCCCCACAATATCAATTGTGTCGCACAAACTCCGACTGAGCTCTTCCTCTGAATGAACTTCTAAAAGGACCTCAAGCCCAAGCTGCCGAGCAAAAGACGAAAGGCTTTTAATTTCATCCGGAGCAAGCACCGCCGCAATAAGCAATACGGCATCAGCACCAATAGACTTTGCTTCTATTACTTGATACTCGTCTACAATAAAATCCTTGCGCAAAATGGGGATCTCATTGAGCTGCCGCGCTCGAGCCAAATCCTCGTTTTTACCGCCAAAGTAAACATTGTCTGTGAGCACCGATAATGCACTTGCCCCTGCTCGCACATAACCGACGGATAAGTCCTCCACAGAAACCGCGGAGTTAATAACCCCGCGGGAGGGCGACTTGCGCTTTATCTCTGCTATAAGTCCAACCCCGTCACCGCGCTGCAAGTTGCCTTTAAGACTAAGCGCATGCCTGCGGCAATAAATGCTAGATTCAAGCATTTTAACTGGACAGAGGTTTTTTTTGTCCTCTAACTCCCTTCTCTTGTTGGCAATTATTTCATCCAATCTACTCATTAGCCACAACTCGCTATCTTAGCACTTCCTTAAAGCACTTTAACGCTCCTTTCGACTCCAAAGCTTCGCGGGCCATCGCCACGGCAGTCTCTAAAGCCGTATTAGACCTACAACTGTAAATAGCCATCGCCGCATTGGCAATAACCACATCATTTTGTGCTCGCGTGCCCCTTCCCTCTAAAACATTAACAAAAATTTTCGCCGCCTCCGGAATAGTTCTGCCTCCGCGAATATCCTCAGCCCTTACATCACTTAAACCCAAATCCCCAGATTCCATAACCCGCTCAACTCCTCGCCCAGCAATTTTAAACGGCCCCGTTAATGAAATCTCATCGTATCCGTCCAGCGAATGCAAAATGACGTAATCGACCTGCTCTCCCTGGAAGAGATAAGAATACAGCCTAAGAAGCTCCAAGCTATAAACGCCCAGTAATTGCGCCTTTGGGCGAGCTGGATTTACAATCGGGCCAAGCAAATTAAAAAACGTGGCAACCCCCAAATCCCTTCTAATAGGAGCAACGTGCCGCATTGCCGGATGAAAGAGGGGTGCGTGAAGGAAACATATATTCGCTCGCTCCAAGCTACGCCTCAAGGATTCCTCGCTATTACAAAACTCAACGCCCAAATGTTCGAGCACATTAGACGAACCGCAAATAGACGAAACCGCATAATTACCGTGCTTGGCAACGCTGATGCCACTCCCCGCAACGACAAACGCTGCCAATGTGGATATATTAAAAGTGTCCTTGTGATCTCCGCCGGTTCCGCACAAATCAATTACATCGTATGGCGACAAATCGATATGCACGCAAAGCTCTAGCAAGGCATCGCGAAAACCTTGAAGCTCATCAATAGTTATAGCCCTCATCTTAAAGACGCTAAGGAACGAAGATACTTGGCAGGCGTTAAACTTCCCCGACGCAATATCCTTAAGAATCTCTCTCGCTTCCTCGCTTAGGAGCGTTCTTCTGTTATAGAGCCTATTTAATATGTCTCTCATTTCGCAGTATGTGATTTCGAGTCAAGTGCAATCCAATTTCGCATAATAAGATCCCCGTGCTCGGTCAAAATCGATTCGGGATGAAACTGAACCCCCCTTACGTCAAAATTCTCGTGACTAACCGCCATCACCCGACCTGCCTCATCTTCCGCGGTAATTTTTAAACACCCAGGCAACGAATCTTTATCGGCTACCCATGAGTGATAGCGCCCAGTGAGAAAAGTTTCGGGCAAGCCCTTAAACAGGACTTCCCCTGGGTCAATTACCCTAGTCGGCAAAGCCTTGCCGTGAACAACCACATCCATGTTAATCAGACTGCCTCCAAAAACCTCAACTATCCCCTGATGACCCAAACAGACCCCAAGTATCCCCTTGCTCGAACCATATCTCCTTATAACTTCCAACATCAATCCAGCTTCCCGCGGGACACCTGGGCCTGGTGAAATTACTACCCTATCGAATTGTTCCACATAAGAGATATCGAACTTATCGTTTCTCACGACTTCGACCTGTTTACAACCAATCTGCTTAAGGAGGTATAGCAAGTTGTAAGTAAAGGAGTCATAATTATCGATTAACAAAATCTTAAACATGTTAGGTATAAAACTCAAAATTTTTCGGCGTCATCCATAGCCTGGCGCAGCGCCATAAGTTTGTTGTGAACCTCGTTCGATTCGCTCTGCGCATTTGACTCTGCAACTATCCCAGCACCAGCCTGATAGTAGAGCACGTTATTTTTGCTAAAAAACGAGCGAATGATAATCGCTTGGATATAGTCGCCATTAAAACCAATATATCCAAGACAGCCTCCATATACACCCCTTGGTGTACCTTCGTAGCGATCTATTAACTCCATCGCCTTGTACTTAGGCGCGCCGGTTAAGGTACCAGCGGGAAAAGTATCCCCCAAAATGGCGAGATTATCCTCACTTCCAGCAATAGTTCCTGTCACTTTAGACACCAAATGTATGACATGCGAATAGAACTGGATATCTCTATATTTCTCGACAAATACATTTTCACAGTGTTTGCTCAAATCATTCCGCGCCAGGTCGACTAGCATTACATGTTCTGCATTCTCTTTGGGATCCAAGGTGAGCTTTTCTGCCAGATCCGAATCTATGCTCTCAGTTCCCATCCTCCGATAAGTGCCCGCAATCGGACTAATCGAAACTTGCGAACCGCTTTTAACGATCTGGGATTCCGGCGACGAACCAAAAATCTTAAAGCTCCCATAATCGAGATAAAACAAATACGGAGATGGATTAATAGATCTCAACGCCCGATAGACATTAAACTCATCTCCCAAAAATCCCTGCCAAAAGCGCCGCGACAGCACCAGCTGAAAAACATCACCGCGATGATTGTGCCCCTTGCCGCACTCTATTGCTTGCAAAAAACCTTCATCGGTAAAATTCGACTGCTCGCCGCCACTCTTTTTAAAGGAGTAATTCGCGTATTCCTTATGGAAGACCAAATGCTCCAATAACTGCCCCCTCTCACTAGCCAAACACTCCGCCTTAGCATCTCTCTCATCGTCTCGGCGATACGTGTAATTAAAAATGTGCATTTCGTTCTTAGATGGATCGACTACTATTACGTGTTGAAAAACGCTAAAACAAATATCTGGTATAGCGTCCTGCAAAGAAGAGTAAGGGGAAAGCTCAATGTCTTCAAAGTAACGCACGGCATCGTAGGCTATATACCCAAACAAGCCGTTTGTAATGAACTCGCAATTTTTACTTGGCGCCGTCTCAACAAACACCCGCCTAAACTCATCCAATTGCGCCAGGACATTCGCCGAAGAATTTATGGCTGTCACCTGTCGACTCTTATCTGGAAACGATTGAACTATATTGCCGCCAGTAACAAGAAAATTTGCAATCGGGTCGCAGCAAATGTAAGAAAATCGATTTTGACTGCCACAAAAATCCGTGCTCTCTAGCAGGATCGTGTTAGGAAATACATCCCTTAGCCTTAAGTATATGCTCATCGGCGCAGTGGTGTCGCAGGAGACCATCCTACACGTGCCAGTTACATAGTACTTACTACCGGGCTTATTTGTCATCGCGTCATCTCTGCTACTTACTATCTCCCTCTATCAAGCGATTCTTGCGCTCCGGAACCACAAACTAAGGACTATCAAAACTAGAACAGACTACTAATAAACTTAGAAGTAACGACATCCACGCTCTCAGCCGATTTTAAGCGTTCGATAAAAGCACTTCCAACGATAACTCCGTTTGCAAAGGCCGAGGCTGCCGCAACGCTTTCTTTATCGGATATGCCAAACCCGATTAGTCTGGGAGTCTTTAGATTTAAGGCCCTAACGCGATTAAAATAATTTAACGTCTCTGCATTGGACTGCAAATTTAGTTTCGCACCAGTCGTGGTTGGAAACGAAACCATATATATAAATGAATCTGAGTTAGCATCTATGAGCCGAATGCGTTCGTCCGTAGTCTGAGGAGTAATTAAGAATACATTGCTAACACCGCTAGCTCGAAACTGTTCAGCATAATCAGACAAATACTCTTCTAACGGCAAATCGGGAATAATGCTTCCATCGATCCCGATTTCCTTGCAACGCGACAAAAAGGCTTGCACGCCAAACTGCAAAATGGGATTTAAATAGCCCATCAAAAGAATTGGCACGGATATGTCTTTTCTCACTTCGTTTAGCTGCTCGAAGAGCAGCTCTAAATTCATGCCATTTTGCAAGGCGACTTGCGAACTAGCCTCAATAATTGGCCCATCCGCAATTGGATCTGAAAACGGCACGCCAACTTCTATCATATCTACACCTGCCGCCACTAAAGCCCGACAGATAGAAGCTGTGTCATCTAAGTGCGGATAGCCGGCAGTGAAATAAATGGACAAAATACCGCTTGTTTTATTTTTGAATAATTTAGATATGCGATCTGACATGCCTTCCCTCTAGCAAACCTATTATCCGAACTCTGTAATACAAACGCCAGACCCATGGAGTAGCCTTGCGGCGCGTAAAGATCAATTGATTACTTTAAGGCGAGGCCTTTCGGTAGACTGAACCCTCTCCCAAAAACTCTTGGCTAGCGTGCGAAAAATTTCACCAGTCGCTGAATTGCCATTGATGGCAATAGGATTGCCGGAATCTCCACCCTCTCTAACCGCGATATCAAGCGGTATAGAACCAAGAAACTTAATGCCATAGCGCTTTGCCAGCGACTCGCCACCGCCAGTTCCGAATATGTCAAACCTCTCTCCCGATGGCGTTACAAAGCCATTCATGTTTTCAACGATACCAACGACATCTACGTTGACCTTGCGAAACATATTAATGGCCCTTCTCACATCCGATACCGCCAGTTCCTGTGGCGTAGTTACGAGAATAGCACCATCGAGGTTTACTATCTGAGAGAGCGATAACTGGGCATCTCCTGTCCCAGGAGGAAGATCCACAATACACACGTCAATATCCGGCCACTCTACATCTTGAAAAAGCTGCATAATGGCCTTACTAAACATAGGCCCACGCCAAATGACGGGCTCATCGTCTGCCTTAAGAAAAAAGGAAATCGAGATATAGTCTACATTAAACTTGCGCGCTGGAACCAGCTTTCGTTCTTCGTTCGCCGCTATAGATCCGCCACCCATGATAGTCGGAACACTTGGCCCATAAAAGTCCAAGTCCACAAGGGCAACTCTTGGCACTTTTGCAACACTACCAGCGGGAAGATTGGCAAGTGCAACTGCCAAATTCACAGCTACAGTTGATTTTCCGACCCCACCCTTCCCGCTGGCAACAGCAAAAATTTTTTTCATCTCACAAGCTAACTTTAATCAACCTGACGTCGCAAAAAAGTTGGAATTTCGTACTTCTCTTCCTCTTCTGCATTGGAAGACGAAATTACCGAGATCTTTTTTAGTTTCAAAAGCTCCGATTCCTGTTCCTTCTGCCTTCTCGAAAAAGTCGGAACCTCCAACACCTTCTCTGACGCGAGAGAATCTACCTTGGGGGCGACCGCAGTGGCAGAAGCAATGCTCTTTATTTTTGGCATGGGCTCTCCAAAGCCAGTAGCGATGACGGTAACCCGAACGGCCTCGCCCATCTCTGGATCTATTACCATACCCCAAATGATGTTGGCATCTTCGTGTGCTTCCGCGTGTATGAGCTCAGCAGCTTCGTTGATTTCTTGTAGCGTTACGTCAGTGCCAGCAGTGACGTTAATTAGCACTCCACGGGCTCCACTAATAGAAATATCTTCGAGTAAAGGACTGGACACGGCTTTTTCAGCAGCTTCCACCGCACGATTTTCTCCAATACCTTCCCCAGTTCCCATCATAGCCATTCCCATCTCGCTCATAACGGCCTTAACGTCAGCAAAGTCGACGTTAACCAAGCCTTCAAATAATATGAGATGACTGATTCCCCTAACTGCTTCGTAGAGCACATTATCTGCTTTGCGAAAAGTATCTAACAAAGTTGTATTCCTTCCAGATACCGATAACAGTCGCTGGTTTGGAATAGTTATCAGCGTATCGACTTCTTTCTTAAGCGCCTCTACGCCAGTTTCCGCATTGTTCATACGGCGCTTGCCCTCGAAAATAAACGGCTTCGTAATCACGCCCACGGTAAGCGCACCCAGATCCCTTGCAACACTGGCCACTACGGATGCACCCCCGCCTCCAGTTCCACCGCCCATGCCCGCAGTCACAAAAACCATGTCAGCTCCTTCCAAAGCCTTGCGAATGTCGGCAATGCTCTCCTCAGCTGCACGCCTACCAACCATAGGATCAGCGCCAGCACCTAAGCCCTTAGTCAGTTCTGCACCAAGTTGAACTTTTACTGGAGCCTGCGACGACTCGAGAGCCTGCACATCTGTATTCGCAACTATGAATTCAACGCCATTTAGGCCAGAACGAATCATGTTGGTCACGGCGTTACCACCACCGCCACCAACGCCGATTACTTTAATCCGCGCACCTAGCGGCTCCGATTTGAAATCTCTATTTTTGTCGTCTTCCTCTGAATTCTCAGCCATTCTCGACGACGAACCCTTTTCGCCTCCATAAGAAGCTCCTGAGGTCTTTGTAGTGGCTTGATTAGAAGATATACTCCTGTGTGCCACTACGCTGTCACGCGACTTCGCAGCATCAGCAGAGTTTGATCCATTAGCCGATACCTGTTCACTCCCCTTAGAAGCAGAAATGCCTTTTACATCTTGCACTGTATTCACCCTCTCCTTTGAATCACTAGCGTTATATTTTAATGTATCATCATTATCTCTATTTGGTTTATCCCTAGCAACCATCGCGGTTATCTCGGAATCCAGCTCTGAGCACTGCGCTATCTCAGTTCTAGTGCCTTCGTTATTAGCACTACTGTTAGTCTTTTGCGACATCTCCGAAGGCATTTCTCTGTTTTCGGCAGCCGGCTTCACATCCTCCTTTTCATCACGGCTCCCAAACTGCATCATAGTTTGTATGCCCCTTCGCTTGTTCTTTTGACGTTTGCCCATAGATAATAACCTTTCAGCCTAAAATTTATTTTGCTCTCTTCCTTACATCACTATCAGGATTAGCTCCGCGTTTCAAACTACCAATTCGCACTTAAATACTAGACATCTCTAAGTATCGAGATCGTCTAGTTCTTCTTAGTAAACTATATCTTTTATGAAATTTCGACCTGTCCTTTTACTCTTCCACTCTTAGCAGAATTGTTGTTATGCTTCAAGTGGGTTAAACCTCTCGCGAGAGAAAAGTAAGTTTTTTGATGGCGCGTATTGAAATTGTCATATAATCAAGTAACTTCAGCTAAAATGAAGTTCTGTTACTTACTGCACGTATGTTTGTCGCAGTAGATTGGCAGAACTAAGCATAGTTTTAAGGAGGTATTCAGTGGCCAGTAAATCAGATGTTATTGTGGGACTCGACATTGGAACGACTAAGATTGCGGTTATCGTTGCAGAGCGAGCACCGGGAGGCGTGTTAGACATTGTAGGGGTCGGCACACATCCCTCTACTGGTATGCGCAAGGGCGTTGTCATTAACATTGATAGCACGGTTAACTCGATTCGCCGAGCTACGGAGGAAGCTGAGTTAATGGCGGGCTGCGAAATATCTACTGTGTATGCCGGCATTGCTGGCGGACACATCAAAGGTTTTAACAGTCACGGCATTGTGGCTATTAAGAACAAGGAGGTAGTTGCTAAGGACGTAGAGCGCGTTATAGATGCAGCTCGTGCCGTTGCGATACCTATGGACCGAGAGGTTCTACACATATTGCCTCAAGAGTATATTGTAGACGAGCAGGACGGCATACGCGAACCAATTGGGATGTCGGGGGTTCGTTTGGAAGCAAAGGTTCACATAGTTACTGGTGCGGTGGCCGCGGCGCAGAATATCGTCAAGTGTGCCAATCGCGTTGGTTTAAGCGTAGCCGACATAGTTCTCGAGCCGATTGCATCGGCGGAAGCGGTTCTATCGGCGGAGGAAAAGGAATTAGGCGTAGCCATGATAGATATTGGTGGCGGCACTACCGATATCACTATTTTCCATGCAGGAGCGGTTAAGCACACAGCCGTTCTTCCGCTCGGGGGCAATCACCTAACGAGCGACATTGCCGCAGGTTTGAGGACGCCTATCTCCTCTGCAGAAGAGATTAAAAGGCGTTATGGCTGTGCGCTGACGAGCATGGTTCAGAGTACTGAAACTATCGAGGTTCCATCTACTGGTGGACGCGAACCTAGAGTATTGTCCAGGCACGTTTTGGCTGAAATTATAGAGCCGCGCGTGGAGGAGATCTGCACGTTAGTGCAGCGCGAGCTTGTCAGGTCGGGTTTTGACGAATTTTTAACGAGCGGCATAGTGTTATGCGGCGGCGGCGTCTTGCTCGAAGGCTTGCCAGAGTTAGGTGAGCAGATATTCAAAATGCCCGTTCGTCGCGGATTTCCAACTGGGACTGGAGGCTTAGTCGACGTAGTTAGCTCGCCCATTTACGCGACTGGAGTTGGTTTAGTTCTTTACGGAGCGCGCGAAGGCACTTATGAGGGTTTGAAATCAGGAGGAAGAACTTTATTTGACCGAGTTCGCAATCGGATGGTCGAGTGGTTTGGAGATTATTTCTAAAATGGCTGTACTTAGCTTTGGCGTTTTAGGAATATAGTGAGTGCCTTGTCCGAGATCGCGATGTCGGAGAAGCGTTTTTGGACTAAAGGGCGCTTAGCGCGCATTTGCGTCTGTCTACTTATTGGCTTTTTTCTCGCTCTTTTTATTGCGCATTATGCTGACCGCACAAAAACCACTTCTATTACGCGCGGTGACTTCCCAGCTTTTTATGCAGCCGCAGTATTGGCCAAATATGATGCTAAGAACCTGTACGATGCTAGCGCACAGCAAAAAATAGAAAACCATTACTGGCCGAGCTTGAGCGGGTCGTATTATTTCTTTTCCTATCCACCCTACGTTGCCGTAATTCTATCCCCTTTAGCGAAACTAAATGCCCATCAGGCTAAGGCAGTGTATTTTGCCATTATGTTCGTTGCTCTAATCGCAAGCACATATCTAGTCAGCAGTCCTCAGCTAAATTTTACGAGAGCGCCGTTTGTAACTTTTACTGTATTCTTATTTTTTGGCCCCGTGTTGAGTGGTCTTGCGGCTGGGCAAAATATTACTTTAAGCATGCTCTGCTATGTTGGCTTTCTTTATTTTTGGTCGCTCGATTCTAAACGCGGCTCTATCTTAGCCGGCCTATGTCTAGGATTATGGATGTTTAAGCCCCATTTCGCTTTATTGCCTTTGTTTTTTTCACTACTGAGCCGCAGGCGAGCAAGCATTGCTCTGGGCGCTATGATACCAGCGATATTTTATTATGCGCTAGCAGCAAGTCTATCTGGTTTCTATTGGCCTGTAAGTTGGCTAAATGCAGTAAGCGACTTTGCGGCTAAGGACTACATTGCAAATCGACATCAAATGGTTTCGCTATTTTCAATAATCGACATCTTCGTAACCAGCATTGGTTTCGAGAGTGATTTTCACAGTTTCCTTAAGATCTTAAGTGCGGTTATGGCACTA
The DNA here is from genome assembly GCA_020845775.1 of Deltaproteobacteria bacterium. Classification (NCBI taxonomy): domain Bacteria; kingdom Pseudomonadati; phylum Myxococcota; class Myxococcia; species Deltaproteobacteria bacterium. Next base: position 29,256 of record JADLFC010000133.1, on the reverse strand, counting down.
CTACTAGTCGCTCTCGTCGGCAAGCTAGTACTTAGGGCAAATGGACTTGAGGCGGGACGAGAAAGGAGTGAGCGAGAGATGGATATTGCGTGTTTATTGGGGCCGGCCGTAGTGATTTTGTCACCACATGTACTCTATTACGATTTAGGCTTGTGCCTAATACCGCTTAGCAGGTCGGTTGATTTACGCGATGATAGAAACATTAATCTATTAATACTTCTGTGGGCGTTAATGCTTACTCTAAGCATGACTAGAGAATTTTTCTCAATTCAACCAATGTTTTTATTTGGCCTAGGAAGTTTTATCTTTCTGTGCAAACGCGCTTACCGAAAGCGATTTAACTCTTAGGGCCATGTTTGGATTATGGATTTATCGCAGTTGGCTGCACTATGGCTTGGCCTTTAAAGCGCAAATCGATAGTATCTGCATGCTCGCCGCGTTTTTCTAAATCCCCTAAAACCACCTTTATGTTCTCGAGAATTGCTTTGGCGTCGCTAAAAGTGTTAGCAGTTACGATGAGTTTTGGTTTAGTTCTTGCGTCAATGGGCGTAACTAACACGCCGCTATCCTCTAGCAGAGTAAATCGCTCGATCTCAAAAGGAAAGTCACCTGCTATGCGAAATAATCGCAGCAAATTTAAAGCCTCATTGAGACGCTTTTCTGTGCGCGAAGCCCTCTTCTCCATGTCGGCGCCTACGTCGATACCATCTAAACGCGGTAGGTTTGAGGTAATTACTATTAATTCAGAATCCCTAAGACTCCTAAGCGGCTGAAGTGTCTTAGATGACCGCGAGATTAGCCAAGTAGTATTGGCAAACTCAGCCACTAGCCACGGCTCCTCCTCTTTAATGTTAAGTAACAGCTCGAGGGGATAAATGCGCCACTCAAAAGTGGCTTCCTGTATCCACGAGTGTTCCATCAAGGCTTTTCTAACGTCGCTGCGCCAGTACTGCCAAATCCATAATTGCCGATTTAAACCAACAGCACTTATAATATCCGCCTCGCTTAGATAATAATTTCCCTGAATACGCGGTGGACTAACGGCGAGCAAACGACCAAGAACCTTCAAACCACCATCGAGAAAACTGCGTTTAAAACGCTCTATCCCAACCCTCTCACTGCTTGCCTCACTTTCCCCCCGTACACCTTCGATTACAGACCCATCCGATACCGGCTGTTTTGCACCTAAAAACCGAAAAACGACTACACTGCCGCCAAACACTAGCAAACAGGACAAACATATTAGCCACCAAGCTTTGCTCGCCATTTCTTTTGTCCTTAAAACAGAACTCTAGCGCCTTAAGCTAGACCTCTACTTTAGCAGTCCCCACAGCCATCAGCGCCGCTTGGCGCCCTAGTGCTATCTCAATTAGCTTTTCAATTAATCCACCGTAGGATAAGCCCCCATTCATCATCAAACGAGGATACATGCTAATTTGCGTAAAACCAGGTATGGTGTTTATCTCGTTTAGAAAAATTTCTTGCGAATCCTCGCAATAGAAAAAATCAATCCGCGCCATGCCACAGCCATCTATCGCCCTAAAAGCGTCTTTAGCTAGATTGCCAATTCTCTCGACGACAGCCGAATCGACATTCGCCGGAAGATCAATCCGCGTCGTATTTTCTAAATACTTCGCCTCATAATCATAAAACTCCCTCTCGGGAATAATTTCTGCAACCACCGCAGACGCAATTAACTCATCCTCATCGCCCAGAATGCCAACCTCAAGCTCACGACCAACAACTGCTTCCTCAATTAACAACCTACGAGAAAACTTAGCAGCATTAACTAACGCCGAGCTCAAATCCTTAAAACCCTGCACCTTCCGAATGCCAACACTAGAACCAGTATCAGCAGGCTTTACAAAGACTGGGTAGCTCCCGAGTTTCTCAACTATCTGCCGATCGATCTCGGCCAGATTTGACATAGCACGCTTGGCATCCGTAAATTCCAACCACCGCACTTGTGGAATGCCCTGCTGTGCAAGAATCTTTTTTGTAACAATTTTATCCATGGCGACGGCCGACGCTAAAACGCCACAGCCGACCACAGCAACGCCCGCCACTCTAAACATCCCCTGGACGCAGCCGTCTTCCCCTAAAAGTCCATGAAGGACTGGGAACACGACATCTAACTCACATAGAGAAACATTTCCGAGCTGAGAAAAGCTAGGCAGTCGCTCGGGAGAAATTGCCAGCACTTCCTGCAAGGCACTACGAACCAATCTCTGCAACTCACAAAAGTCCGTAGGTATCTCAAAAGCCAGCAAACCCTCTTCCTTCATCTCCCTACTAGCCTGCCACAAAACATCCTCCATCCCAGCAGGCAATAGCGACCTATCTGCCAAGCAAATGAGATACTCAAGCGACCTATCTCCCATTACCCAATGCCCATCCCGAGTAATCCCCAGCCTAAACACCTCAAATTTCTCTCTGTCGATTGCCGCCAACACATTTCGAGCCGACGCCAAAGACACCTCATGCTCTGTCGAAATGCCCCCAAACAAAACCCCTAGTTTTAACTTCTTTTTCATATTAAATCTGTTTTTTCTTATTTTATTATAAGGATAATCCGCTTTCCACCAAATATATTACACTGGCACTAAACCCGCGCAAGTGAAGGCTTGGATTGCCTAATCTCAAAAGAGCACGAATTTGTGAATATTTGTAATAACCGTTAGAAGAATTACCGTTTTACAGCCTGAGACAGCATGTCAGGTTTAGATTTTTAGCAGGAAGGAGTGACTTTATGGCCGTATGGTTTGAGTCGAAATGTCCCAAAAACGTGGAAGAGAGCCGAGCGAATCTGAAGGAGATCAAACCAGACTGCATGAACGAAAAACTATGGGATCTCGCAGTAAACATATGGACAGATCCAGTCAATGATATGACAGGTTTTGGGGCGGTGGTAACCGAGAGTGCTACCAAGCTGCCAAAAGTGGCGACAACACTGAGCGGGGTGATTGACGACGCACTTAGCAAATTCAATGGTCTCGCGAAGGTATTCAAGGGGGTTGATTGGCAACACAGACCGGTAATCGACGGCACACTCTCTTCCAGGGCACTCTTAAAGGAAGTGCCGTACGAGAAGGCAGAGGAGTTTGCCAAATTGCTTATGAATGAAACTGGGTTTGGCCCACTAAAGGTAATTCCCGGCAATGCGCCAGAACATTATTTAGCAAAGATCGCGCATTCCGTGAACGGGATGAATACCTACGTCAGTGCTTCCCCTAAGCAATGGACGAAAATTGTTTTTGAAACACCAGTAAATATCAGCTCGGAGGCTATGGAGAACGTACAATATGTTCTCGAATGCATCCCAAAGGCATTGCCCTAATAAGAGCCAAGAAACTCTATGGTGCTACGGCTGGGCATCCAGTTTTTAACCACATCCTATGGCAGCGGCACAAACTTAAGGCAAGGCTACAAGGTCGGATTAGCAACAGTCACTTTTACAGGGCTTTTGCCCTCATTGGGATCGATCCAAACTCCATCTGCTTTAATCCTACAAAACGTATAAGTTGCCTTAATGCCAGTCTTAGACCAAGGACTGGCCACAAACGAAATAACTGAATTGTAGACGTCGGTAGCAATCTTAACTGGTTTTGTAGCTACCTCATATGCAGTTCGCAACACCCCATTATGGATTTTATCCTGCACATACTCTATCCCATCGCCGACATAAGCTGGAATCCTAATAATAGTCGACGGAACTTGCGTGATTTTTTTTAGCTCAGAAAATATAGGATCCAAATTGGCATTATTAGCTTTAACTGTCACAAGAAACTCCTCTTGACCGCTATTATTAACGCCGTAGCTTACGTCTAACTTCTGAACACACACGCCATCGAGATCTAGCTTATTCTCGGCAATCCCCAACAAGTTCTTAGATAGCCGCATATCTCTTAGCGGCTTACCAATTTTGTGTTCCTCTTTGAGTTCAAGTAGCCGCAATACAACTGGATGAACACCACTTTTGTCAATAAGGCTACTCTCATCCTCCGGCGTTAGGCGAGACACAGGACTATGTTTGCCATAACTCTTTATTAAAAAATCTTTTGTCTGCGCGGCATCGGACGCATAAGTTATAAACGCAGCAATTATCTTTTCTACTGTCTTGCCGCTTAAATTCTCTCCTTCTGCAATAATTCTCTTTTCTTTTAAATTCGCATCTACATTGAGCTTCCCCTCGCCAACGGGAAATCCAACAATTTTATAAATTCCCTTGTCGATATCTATTTCTATTTCCCTTGGAAAACATTTTTGAATCGCACCAACTTTTTCTTTGCAAGTTGCCCTAAACTTCTCAACATCAAAAGCTGATAAACTCACATGACCGACTTGTCTCGTTTTCTTGGTAGATATTGTCGAGCAATCTTCTCTCGCTAAATCAAACACTTCTGCTTGTCCCCTCTTGCCTATCCTAAACGAAAGATTTTGCGCACCATCACCTTTTGAGCTCGCGCTATCGACGACAAACTCCATTCTCCCAATTTCAGTCCCCTCTGCCAACGAAGCCAAAGATTTATCGTCGAGTAACACAGCGGCTTTTTCTCCAACTAGAAACGGCGCCCGAAGTTTGGAAACTAAAACACAATACCTATTCGACAAAAAGTCCGACTGAGATGAATACATTTTTATGTCCGGGCCACATACAGTCTCGAGTTTCCCTAAACAAGCCAAAGTTCCAGTGCGGCTACACAACACGACATCGTCTCGGCGAAATTCGAGCCTCGGCTCTTGCGAAGAAAGAGCTTCGCTCTTCCTTCGAGCATCTTTACTTTGACGACCCTCTAAGGCAAGAGATATTGCCGACTCGTTTTTCGTTACAAAAATTGAACACGGTGGCCTTCCCTTTAGCACACAAACCTCACAGATAGCTCCGTTTGCAGCTAAGACTGCCTTTGAATTAGAAAGAGTTAGTCTAAGTTCCCCATCACCGCAGTTCTGACTTATCGCCGCACTGCCACCGTCGTTAACATAAACTAGAGATTTTTCATCGCCAGTCGCCACGACTACGGGCTTTAAATTTCCAATGACCCTAATCGCATCCGGAATGTCATAGCCATCGCCAAATTCAACACTGACCTCGCCAGATAAATTATAAAGCTCGTAGCTCACATTCGTGGCTTTTGTACTTCTAACCAAAATCCCCTGTTTGCCCTCCTTCTCAATGCCAAAAATATCCCCACCACTTACCGATATTTCAGCGCCATCCTTGTGCGAAAGCTTAAGTATAGGGTCATCGAGACAAAACCCGTGGCGAAACTCAACAGAAGATTCTCGCGCCGGCAAGACAGAGCTTGGCACAGCAATGCTATCCATATCGACGGTAGAAGAAGAGAGGGAGTTACTGGAAGTAGTTAAAGGATCACTCGGCACACCAGGCACAATCAAGCACTCATGCTGCTTACTATCACCTAGTAAAGAAACTGGAGATATAATTTTTCCTTGGTTTGGCGTCACTACCCTGTTATGGCTTAACAATCCGTAACAAGTGCACATTTTTTTCTAATGCGCCCTCGAAAAACCCGCAGTGATAAGACTAATTATTTGAGTAAAGTAGCGAAAAATTGCTATACTACGGATGTTTTTTTAAAACATCTACGGGTATTTCATGGCAAACAAATATGAATACTGATTTGACGAAGAAATCTTGTTTTTCACTTTTACTTCGCTTAGTCGTTAGCGGGCTACTATTAGCCGTCGCGTACACAAGTGTTGACATCAATAGCCTTATTGACACATTTAAAATGCTATCGCCTAAGACCGCAATTTTATTGGGTATTATGTATACCACTGGACAGGTATTTAGTGCTCTAAAATGGAGAAAGATTGTAGACGGTGCTGGTATTAAGAGAGGTCCTGCTGAGATTATTCGCGCTTATTTTTTTGGCATGTTCGTAAACACGTTTGCACTTGGAACCGTCGGGGGTGACGTAGCTCGGAGTTTGGCACTAAAACCCGAAAGCGGAAGGCGAACGATAGCTTTAGCCACAGCCGTAGCCGATCGAGTTCATGGGCTCTTGGTACTAATAGCGATCGGGGCCATTTCTTCTCTTTTCCTGCACCCACGAGGACCGGCAGAAATGATTGCCCTAGTCGCTGGCCCCATACTCATTGTTCTTTGCCTGGGCTTATGGCTGGGCCCGAGAGCAGTCGCTCACTTGCTTAGGAACTCTAAACGCTTCGGCCCTCATGCACAACAAATTGCCGCTGCATTCCCTAACCGCTTTCGAACGGTAATGACGATCTCCTCGATGTCGCTAGTCGTTCACATTTTACAAATCTCGATGCATTACTTCATTACTTCAGAACTTAACGCTAACATTACACTTGCATATCTATTTGCAGTTGTGCCAATGGTCAATGTTGCTAGCTCTCTACCCTTAAGCATCAATGGCCTTGGCATAAGAGAGGGCATGTATATTCTGCTCTTTACTCCACTAGGCATTTCGCGGGAAACAGCGGTCGCCTTTGGCGCCATATGGATTTTAATAGTAACTGCCGTTAGTGCTTTAGGTGGAATAATCGTTAGCATAAACAACAAGATCGAATTTGCTAAAGAGTTGAGAGCTGTGGCCGACGAAAAAAGCATGGTCGCGTAGTGGAGTAAATATACTAAAATGTCAGACACAATCTTTCTAACAGATAAAAACACTAAATGCGTGGGCGTTATCGGAGCGGGACAGATGGGAGCTGGAATTGCCCAGGTCTTTGCCTCAGCAAATTTTAGTGTTTTGCTATTCGATGTTGCCCAAAAGTTTGTCGACAATGCTTTTTCTGGAATCAAATCGCGACTAGAGCGTGCCGTCTCTAAAGGTCAGCTTACCGCAGAGCAGCGCCAGCAAATTGAAAACAACATTAAGACATCTACCAACCTCGAGGGAATAGCCCATGCGGACATAATTGTAGAAGCAATCGTAGAAAACGAAGAAGAGAAAACAAAACTCTTTTCCAACCTCGACACTATATGCAAACGCCAAACGGTCTTAGCAAGCAATACGTCCTCTATCTCCATAACAAAACTCGCAGCTGCTACCAAAAGGCCATCTCAAGTGGTTGGAATGCATTTTATGAACCCGGTGCCAGTAATGCAATTAGTCGAACTTATTCGCGGCTTACAGACAAGCGATAACACATATAATTTAGTTAGAGATTTGACGCTTAAACTTAACAAAACCCCAGTAACCGCTAAGCGAGATTTTCCAGGTTTTATCGTAAATCGAATTTTAATCCCAATGTTAAACGAGGCCGTGTACGTCCTAATGGAAGGCATTGCCTCCGCGGAGGACATAGATGAAGCAATGAAACTTGGCACTAATCAGCCAATGGGGCCATTGGCTCTAGCAGATTTTGTTGGTCTAGATACCTGCTTAGCCATAGCGCAAATATTTCACCGCGAGTTTGGGGACGATAAATATCGACCCTGCCCTCTTTTGGTAAAATACGTAGAGGCTGGCTGGCTAGGCCGAAAAACCAATAGAGGTTTTTATCAGTATTAAGACACGCTAGAACCGACTACGCAATGGGCAAGCAAACGCCACAATTCAATAATGGCTTTGAAATTTCCGGCAATATAGTTGATGTCATAAATAGGCGAATTTTCCCAGGCACAATTTTCATTAAAAACCAAATAATTTCGCAAATAAATCCTCATCCAGGAACTTTTAAAACGTTTATAATGCCGGGCTTTGTCGATGCTCACGTTCACATCGAAAGCTCGATGCTTTCGCCATGCGAGTTCGGCCGCGTTTCATTGTTACACGGCACTGTTGCTAGTGTTTCGGATCCTCATGAAATCGCCAATGTACTTGGGCTTAAGGGAATTCGCTTTATGCGTGAAAGCGCCAGCAAAACTCCTTTTTCGATTTGCCTAGGAGCACCACCTTGCGTTCCAGCAACTTCTCATGAAACTTCTGGAGCGACTATCTCGCTTAGCGACATAGAAGAACTCTTTCGTAGCCAAACGACTGCCTACCTAGCGGAAGTAATGAATTGGCCTGGCGTATTGGCTAGAGACTCAGATGTCATGGGGAAAATTGCAATCGCTAAGCGCTACAATAAACCCATCGACGGTCACGCGCCGGGACTCAGTGGAGAAATGGCGCGCGCCTACGTAGAAGCTGGCATCACTACCGATCACGAGTGCAGCAATTTAGAAGAAGCGTTGGAAAAAATTTCATATGGCATGAACATTTTAATTCGCGAGGGCAGCGCGGCTAAGAATTTTAGCTCCCTGATAGAACTTCTTCGGTATCATCCCAAATCAATAATGTTCTGCTCAGACGATCTCCATCCTAACGACTTGTTAAGGTCGCACATTAACGGCTTAGTAAAGCGCGCAGTAGGTATGGGTTTTGATATATTCGATGTTCTCTCCGCAGCTTGCGTGAATCCGGTTAAGCATTACGGTTTGCCAGTTGGGCTCCTTCAACCTCGCGACAGAGCAGATTTTATCGAAGTGAACAACTTAGTCGATTTTCATATATTGCAAACCTTTATTGCTGGAAAGTGCGTTGCAAAAAACGCTTCCTCCCTGCTTGAACACGTGAGCGAAGAAACCATCACGTGCATGAATTGCAAAACAGTATCACCAGAAGACATAGAAGTCCCACTAGAGAGAGAACATATTCGAGTAATCCAAGTAATTCCAGGCGAACTACTAACTGAGGAATTCATTATCGGGGCAAAAGCGACTAACGGTCGCGTGACTAGCGACGTAGAGAGGGATATACTAAAATTAGTAGTAATAAACCGTTATCGCCAAGCACCTGTGGCTCGCGCCTTTGTGCGCGGTTTTAATCTGTCCTCTGGAGCTCTGAGTTCAACGGTAGCGCATGACAGCCATAACATTATAGCGGTGGGAGTTAGCGACGAGGAGATAGTGAGAGCAGTCAATGCCATTATCGAGACCGCTGGCGGAATAGCAGTCGCGAGCGAAGATAGTGTTCATGTGCTTCCCCTGCCAAATGCAGGGCTCATGTCAAACGCTGCCGCTAGCTGCGTTGCAGCTCAATACGAATTTCTCGATCGCAAAAGTAAAGATCTAGGGTCCCGGCTACCTGCACCTTTTATGACTTTGTCCTTCCTAGCACTACTGGTAATTCCACAACTAAAGTTGAGCGACCAGGGATTGTTTGACGGCAGGGCGTTTAAATATACGGAATTATTTGTATAATTTTCTTTCCTAGCCATTTCACCGATAACGTCTTCGCTTAAGCTAATAAGAAAAACTCTCGATAGAACATATTAAGCTATTGCAATAAGACATTGATAAATATGTTAGCAGACTGTGCTGAAAAAATAATTGAGCTGTCGCCAGACAGCATCGTAATTACTGCACCAGATGGCACTATTTCCGGCGCAAATCGACTTACGTGCGAGTTGCTGGGCTACGACGAAAGCGAAATAATTGGGCGCCACTTCGGCGAAATAACCGCACTGCACATCTTTAGCGATAAAAAGTTTTCAGAGCTAATCGGAAGAGGCTCAATAACCCGCACGTACGTAAACTACGTCACAAAGTCGGGCGAACGAATTCCGATGCAGCTAACGGGAAAAATTCTAACAACTCCTGATGGACAACCTTGTGCGAATCTCATCTTTGCCCAAGACATGCGACAAGTCCAAGACATCATCGCTTCGCTGCATCTAACGCGAACGTTTAACGAAAATGCTCTTAGCCTCATTCATACTGGCTTCATTGCACTTGATAGCAACAAGCGCATACTGTTTTGCAACCCAGGGTTTTGTCAACTAGTGAGACAAACGGATTTAATTGGCGACATTATAACAGACGTCCTATCCTCCGACACATTGGACGAGGCATTGGAAAGGGCGTTTAGCCAAGGCGAGGAAATTCACAACCTCGTAATAAAACAACCCGATATCCGCCACTCCCCATCTGACCTAGTAATAAAGACTTCGCTAGTTCATTTTGACGCAGGAAAAAACTTGCGCATAATGCGTTCGAGCGGTGTTGCTAAATGGCAGGCAAAAACTCACGTTCTTCTCGTAGTAGACGATATTACCGAGCAAATTCGCTCTCAAGACCTAGAAAACGAACGAACCAGTTTACGCCGCTCTTTAGCAGCATTCGAAAAAATTCTCGGCATAGTGGGTCACGAGCTAAGAACCCCATTAGCTGGACTAAGAGCTACTACCGAACTAATGCAAAAAATGAACACCTCGCCGGAGCCGGATTTTAATCAATTCCTAGATTCGATGCACGACGAAGTAATTCGCATGAGCGAATCTGTAAATGACTTGCTAGAAGTAGCTAGAATAAACAGCGGCACTGCTAAATGGACATGGACGCTTGCATCCGTAGAGCGCGCATGCAACCAAGCTATTAGCACAGTAAGAAAAATCGTAAAAGACACAGCCGTCGCCCTAAATATCGAAATCAAAACATATAACGTTCAAATTACCGGCGATGAAAATGCCATATACCGCCTCATAGTAAACCTCTTAACAAATGCTCACAAGAACACCAAAAAGGGACATATCACTATAACCCTATCATCGGGGTCAGAAGATGGACACGACTGGTTGTTCATTCAGGTTCAAGACTCCGGCACTGGGATACCCCCAGCAATAGTCGACAAATTGGGCGAAGCATTTGCGCTAAATTCGGGCGTAATTGGAGACGGCTATATTCGTGGCAGCGGACTCGGACTCGCCATTTGCAAGGGAATTGCCGCAAAACACGGCGGCGACATTTCCATTCGATCTGTTCTAGGCGAAGGAACGACAATCACGGTAAAACTTCGCACTGATCTACCCGGGCCTATAGCAGATGGGGAAGACAGCAATATTCTAAGAACCGAGGCACTATGAGCAAGGTAATGATCGTCGACGATATGGCGATTTTTCGCGACCCGATCGCCGCGGCCCTGAAACAAGAAGGTTTTGAAGTATGTCGCGCGGCAAACGGCGTTGAGGCTCTGGATCAGGTAAAAAGAGAAACTCCTGATTTAATTCTCCTAGACATTGCAATGCCAGAAATGGATGGCATGACATTTCTCGAAACGATTCGCAAAAACGAACAATGGTACGAGCTCCCAGTCATTCTGCTCACCGCTGTGAACGATAAGAGCTACATCCTGCGCGCAAGAGATTTAAACGCCCAGGAATATCTCGTAAAATCATATTTTTCCTTAGACGAACTAATAAAATACGTCCGCAAATATACAGACGTCCCCAATATCAAAGCTAAAGCGCCTGACAAGAGCGAGGAACCGAAGCAAAAAAAAGCCAGCAAACCATTTAAGCCCATAAACCCAATATCTGAGCAGGAATGCGCGTCCAGAATAGCGAATCAAAGAACAATTACACCTTTGAGCGAAGTAATTCGCAAGGTGGTGCAAAGCACTGCTTCGCCAAATGTCAATCGACTGGATTTAGCGGCACTCATTGCACAAGATCCGGTTTTAACAAGCCGAACTTTGCAGCTTGCCAACACTGCTGCCTATGCCACAACTGGAAATAGAACTGTCAGCATAGACGAAGCTATTGTTCGAATCGGCTTTGATAGAGTGCGAGATGTCGCAACTACCGTTGGCATTGTCGATTCGTATTCAAGTGACAGCGAGACGAGAATCGACATATTGCGCCACACCGAACATTGCCTAGCCGTGGCAACGCTCATGGCACGTGTCCCGTACTTAGACATGCAGACTAAAACTCTTGGATATACTTTGGGCTTGTGCCATGACCTAACGAATATCGTTATACGCCAAGAGTTTCCAGATCACTTCGCACAAGCTATCGACATTGCTTTAGCGAGCGACACAGAATTTACCTCAGTCTTAGAGCGTTTTTTAGGCATCCCTTATGAAAGACTAGTAGCTGTCACACTTTCTGGAATTGGATTGCCCCACGCAATTATTAAACCTGCTATCGACCACTTTAATTGTCAAAATGGCAAATTGGACTTCAATAATTTACCAAGCCATCTAGCAATGGCGCTTAATCTAACTAACCTATATTGCATAGCTCACTGCTTTACACCTTCAACTGCATACACAATCCGCCCAGTTGCCAAACTCGAACATAGACGTGTTTACGGCGAGCTAAGTATTTCGATTGGCGACGTGGAAAGCGCCTTGCAAGGCATTAGGCCAACTGTAATTTCATTGGCGAGGCTATCGGCAAAAAGCGAAAAGCTCCTGAGACGCCAGCTTTTTCCAAAAAAGACCTTAAAACTGTGCTACATAAGAGACGATTATTACAGCGCCGTCGACCCGCTACAAATGGCATTAAGCAGCATGGTCGACATACAAGTGCTAAACTCCCTCTCGGAAGCCGATCCACTACTTAGCGATTGCGACGGCTTGGTAGTGGCCACCCCGATACTCGATACTAGCTCTGCGCTGTACAAAGCCGCCATCTCTCTCGTAAACAAGCCAGGCCTCGCCACATTTCACCTAGCATTCGTAACCGCTGAAAACTCTCTAAGCCGCTCCGCACTTCCGGCCCACGTCGATGTCATGACCTACCCACTCTCCCTAGCCCGTCTAGGAGAATATCTAACTGCCGTCGAATGCCACAAAAAGAAAAAAGAACTTGGAGATGCCAACCAAACTCTTGTCTAAACGGCGCGTTTTCCGACCCGCCGCTTAATAGTTTAGCGGCACTTCGATGCGGAAGAGGCGGCCATCAGTTGGTTCTATTGCATAACCGTGGTGCATAGCAGTGGCCGGAACAAAGTAGGCTTCGCCTGGCTTTAGCTCGATACTCCACAAAAAGGAAGTAACCATTGCTTTTGTGTCGAGGGAAAACAATAACTCGAAGCACTCGCTGCGTGGAATCTCGACGCGGGCCTCGCTACAGCAAAGCGCATGGACTAAAAACTCTGCAACCGGAGCCTGGTAGGTGCCTAGATCTGGGGAACTGTAATCCCGCCTAATGCTTACGGCATTATTATAGCCTAGATGATAATCGACTATACTTGCTAAACTTCTAACATCTCTAAACTTATTCGTTAAACCAACGCGCACGACGTTATCAGAATTTGCCATGCACTCGACTAAATCCCCGCTTAAGTATGCGTGCACAGTTTTTGGCGCTACAAATACGGCCTCGCCAGGTTGCAGCGTAACGAGGTTCAACAAAAAGAAATGAAACAAGCCAATATCGCCTCTGCCATAGCGATTTTCCAAGCTTAAAATCCATACCTCTTGCGGACTTAACTGTCCTTTTGTCTTTAGCCTATTAAATAATTTTTGAGAACAAACCGCTATGGTCTCGCTGTTACTACTTACCAAATCGAGATACACTCGCTCCACCACTGGACGCGCCCTCAGGGGATTCCCCTTTAATAGATAAAGTTGCTCCAAAAGCGAATATTCTACCAGTTCTCGCAGTTCAGGGACTTGCCTAAAACTACTTATCAAATTGTCTAATGGCTTGAAGCCCAGGAGCATTTCTACCCGGCTAATCGCTATGGCAATTTCTGGCTTGTGGTTAGCGTCTGGATAGTTTGCGGGGTCGCTCCTATGAAGCTCCTCAGCTTGCTGCTTATTCGGATGCGCTTGAATGGAAAGTGGCTCGGCGATAGATAGCACTTTTAATAAAAACGGCATCTGTGGCCCAAACTGCTCATAAACATCGTTCCCCAACATTTCGCTTGGATGATTCTTAATGAGTTCGTCGAGAGGACTAAGCTGCTCGCCTAATTTAACGGTCGCCGGAGCATTGGTGTGCGTGCCAATCCAAAACTCAGCCATTGGTAGCTTGAAATCTCGCTGATTCGCCGCAGCTAAATTGAATATCAAAGAGTCTGCACCGCGCTTGCCCCAAGGATAATGCATGACCTGACAGTAAAGTTTTAGTGGGGCAGCAAACGTCATAAATTAATATTCGCCGTCTCCCTCTATGATGCGCAACATATCCATGCTCGTAACCAAACCAACTACTTTTCCTCGTTCCGTAATCACTATGCGATGGATATTGTGAAGCCGCATATTTCTGGCTAGCAAAGATACGCTATCGTCCGGAGAAGCTGTAAAAACATTGGCACTCATGAGGTCAGAAACGCACAGGCTCTTTATCCTATCTCCCACTACCCCCTGAGCCTCGCTGCCATGAGCTCCCCAACCAACCATGCCAACGTACGAACTATCGTCTACCATCTCATCTATCCCACGAGAAACCAGGACTCTTACTAAGTCGGTCTGAGATATGACTCCCAATAAAGTATTATCTTCGGAAACAACTGGAACACCATTTATCTTGTGCTGAAGAAAAATATCCCTAGCCTCCTGCAACGTCGCCGAAGGCGTGAGACTAACCACATTTTTCCTCATTACATCGCGGGCAAATAAATCTCTCGTCATATCCCTCAGTGGCTACTAGGTAACTTGAATAAGACTAATTACTTTGGTAATAACATGAATCAATTAGCAAATTAGATAAAAAGAAGAAATATCTCCTTTTTTAGAGATCTCAAAAAAGCTGCAAAAAAATGACAAAAAAGATACTCGTTCCCACGAATTTCTCCGACGAGGACACTAGCGCTTACGAATTTGCCACATCAATTGCCCTTCAAAACGGGGCTAGTATTGTCTTGCTCCACGTCATCGAGGCGATTCGGGACACTTCTTTTGAAGAGCTGGCTCCCTTTTATAAGGAGCTAGAGGAGAAGGCTCTAGGGAAAATCGATGTCATCGTGGCGGAGTTCCAGCGGAAAGGCCTTTCCTGTGAGTCCGTATTGGTCTACGGAAAAAGAGTCGATGCAATCGTGCAGCATGCTGAGAACACTAACGTCGATCTCCTTATAATGCGCTCGCATAAGATTGCCGCTGGAGAAGAGGAAAATCGCCTTTCTGACTTGCTCACTATAAGCTATAAGGTAGCCATTCTATCCCGTTGCAGTATCTTGTTAATTAAATAAAGAGAGTCAACTACTTTACTACACTCGCAATGAAACTTTTTGCATCTCAATTTTTTGTTCTTAGTGTTTTGTTTTTTTTGCTCCCTCCGCTCGAGCTAATCGCGCAGGAGTTTTCCGACACTGACGATTTCGAAAAATCCGCTTCCCTCGATTCCGAAAATGAAAACTTTCAGGAAGACGAGAAGGCGATTTACGATCCTATAGAGCCGCTTAATCGAGCTATCTTTAACTTTAACGACACTGTAGACATTTACTTTTTGGAGCCGGTAGCACGCATTTACGATTGCATTTTGCCAAGGCCTATAAAAACAGGCGTAGATAACTTTTTTGAAAACATCCGCTACCCTCAATATTTAGTAAGCGATCTAGTGCAACTAAAGTTTGACCAAGTTCTCGAGCATAGCGGGCGCTTTGTAGTAAATTCAACCGTTGGCGTTCTCGGTTTAATAGATGTAGCAAAACATTTGGACTTGCCTCGTCACGAAGAAGATTTTGGATTGGCGCTCGCCTATCACGGCGTCCCAGACGGCATATATTGGGTCTTGCCATTTTTGGGGCCATCTAACATTAGAGACACGGTTGGCCTAATAGTCGACGGCTTTTTGTCCCCACTTTACGTAATCAACTACACTAGCGTAGCCGCAAGAACTAAGAACATCGCCATGTGCTCCTCAAAGGGTCTAGATATAGTGAGTTCGCGCGCTTCAGCACTCGAGGCCGTTAAAGCTGCAAAAGAAAGCTCTGTCGATTACTACTTATTTTCCCAATCGGCATATTATCAATATAGGACTGGATTACTATACGATGGCGATCCACCGTTTGACGATGAGCTAGAGGTATTGGACGAAGATTTGGAGAGCGATGACCACGAGGAGGAAGAGACAGAGGAGACGATAGAAGAAATTGAAGAGGAGAGAGAATAATCAGCGCGGAATTAGCGCGGTATCACTTTCGCTGACTCTGCCCATAGTGCTCGTTATTATCTTAAGCTCACTTGAGCTTTTTCTCTACTTTCGCGCCGTTAGCGTCGTCCGGCGGGCGGCGTTAGAGGCTTCTCATGCTCTTGCCTCCGCTACGCCGGGAGGGGACAACTATAGTGCAAATTCTCTGCCAGAAGTTAAACAAAAATACCTCCTCTCGACTCCCAGTGGAGGAACAGGCAAAGACGACGTCTTTACCGCCTTTACATCTCACGGAGAGCTCTACGAACCTTCTTCGGGGAATTTAAGCAACTCAATTAAGCTACCGTTCTCATTATCAACCACCAACAATCCCGACACAATTGTTAAAACCCCTGAAGACACCTGGGAACTAAGGACAGGGGTTCAATACCTGCCATTTGTTACTGTTCCTACATGCCTAGAGCCACACAATGAAAGTTCTCACAATGGCGCTAACTGCAATTGGATTGGGAGCAAGAAAGAATCGTCCAGGCGTTTTCTCACTTACCAACTTCCTACCGTCATTGATTTCGACGGCGACGGTGGAGAGGATTTAGCTTTTTTTTACGCCAATCCCTCCGGCGACGACTGGTGGATAATCCCTAGTTCCTCGGGAACTTTTTTTCGATCCAGCTTGCGCTATGACCAAATTTCAAGAGATGACATGTCACCCCACCAACCCTGGATCCCCTGCCCCGCCGACTATGATGGCGACAAGAAGACCGATCTCTGCGTTAGCACAATAGACAATTCAGGCATTCTTCTGCGCATGCGCTTTTCATCCAGACATTACTTGCAAGAGAGCGACTTTAGACTGAGCGGCATTTCGGCCCAAAGCATATTGCCCGTAGCGGGCCGTTGGGACGCACAAGCGAATAGAGATCAGTTTGCCGCAGTCCTTCTAGAAACCGAACTCCCAGCTCTACACTTGGCAACCCTTATCTGGCCGCCGCTTGTAGAAAATGCTAGTGAACACCTTTCAACAACTTACGGAGTCGTCAATATACCTAAAGTATTATTAGATCATACAAACAAACCTAATTCCGGAAGAAACTGGAGACCGGCGTTTGGAGACCACGATGGCGATGGCGTTTTAGATATTGGTTGGCTAACCTGGGCGGGAGGCCACGATACATTTACTCTTCCACTAAAGACTAGCTCTTCATCTCCAAAGCCAAGTGCCTCGTCGAAGGCAGGCACTGCCATAGGCGGAGTTTCCCCCTGGGCGCTGTTCTATCCGAACGATCTCGACGATAGCGCCGGCCTCTACATAGTGGAACGAGATAAACACCGAATTAGTTTATTCACGAGTGGGAGTGATAAAGTCGTAAATAGTTTTTGGGGCGAAGAGTCCGATAAGGAACACTTAGTAACTATAGCGGGCTCGAGTTCAAAAAACATGGAACTTGAACTTCCTTCGCCAAATCCTCTTAGTAAAGGACTGAACGACAAATCGCCCGTTCCCGTGACTACTAAAGATCAGGGCTGTAGAACGTGCTATCCGGGAGGCGCTTTTGCTGGCGATGGAGGCTCTGCTACGAGAGCTAAATTAAATTCGCCTACCGCTGTATTCACCAGAGGGAAAGGCCCACTTTACGTTGCTGACTATGGAAACTATAGACTTAGAAAAATAGAACCTGGGCTTGACGAAATAGTTAACGGCGGTTTTGATGAACCTATTAGCACAATAGTTGGCGGCAGGGTACCAGCGGGAGTCCGCTGCCCGAGTGTCCCAGCGGGTGCAGTTTCTAAAGCCTGGGATGAATTCGATACGAGCGAGCGCGGTAGCGGCATACACCCAAATTGCGTTTCAGTTCGAGCTTTATCGCTCGCAATGGACACGGAGAATAATAACTTAATCATTGGAGACGAGTCGGGTTGGATATTAAAAGTTTCTCCTGGAAGGGACGGAGAATTTAATTCCTCTACTGACGAGCGCATGACTGCAATTGCAGGGCTGCCTAGCTTACCTGCTGCAATGGAGTATAGAGAGGGAAAAAGCGAAGATACCGCTGGCTTATTTGTGTTAACTAGGCCAAACATTGCGGATTACGCCCAACTTAACACTGATAAATCAATTTCAAGCCTATTATTAATCTCTAAAGGTGGCGATAGCATTTTTGGCAGCAGCGACGACAGAATCTACACGCTCGTGGACGCAAGCGCCGATAAAAAGGAAAATATTAAGGTATTTTCAGCTCCAGCTGAGAGTTTAGCCGACACACTCAAGAACCCTAGCGGTTTTGCACTCGTGCGTCGAGCGAGAAGCCACAGTTCTCGGAGTTGGCGAGAAAGCGATAGTCGCGACATAGACCTATTTATTAGCAGTTGGTGGAATGACGAAAGAACAAGTGTTTTTCAAAATACCATCTTGCACTATTTCGATTATAACTTCGTGCCAGCTCGCAGCAGTGGCGGCAAAGGACTTCGCCACTTAAACAACTGGCACTTAAATAGCTGGGGCAAGCGCGCACCAGAGAACGAGCCCAATCTATTTAATAACATAAAATACCCAGTCCCTCTGGGAATTTTACCGGCTGAGCCAGCCGCTGGAATTGCAATTTCGCCTGACAACCAATACTTGTATTTTTCCCAAACTCGTTTAGGGCAAATATTAATACTTCGCCTAGATCAAGATAGCGATGGCGTGCAGGATTTTGCTGGAGGTTCAGGCGGAGATAGCGACATCGACGGCGATGGCATAGAAAATGAGTTCGATCGCTTTCCGCTTTTTCCCTCGACATCTGCGGAGGAACACATCAGGACTCAAGACGTTTTACACGACGCAGTAATGTGGGCAAAGTCTGCACAGGGGAAAATCGATGCGGCGGGAAAACAGGTCGATCGCTTAGAGTGGTTACTAGATAGATTCGCTGAAGTTGGGAAAGTTCCCTATTCGCCTGAACAAGCATTACCACCTGGAGAGACAGCGCCTTTCTTACTTTTAAACGAACATACCGTAGCGGCACCTAACGCTAAAGGCATACTCCACGATAGTCCGGTCTGGCCAGATGGAATTCTCGCGGAAAGCGAATTGGGGGTCTCACCGGCTAAATACAGATTGGCAGCACTAGTTTTATCAAGCAAGGCTCCAAATGAGTTCGAGATAAAGGATGTAAGTGGGTACGAGCAGTGTTTGGATTGGACTCTAAAGACCGATAGCAGTAAAACTAGCTTGACTCCCAGCGGGGTCCCCATTTCGGATTGCTCGCGAAACATCTACGAGCCTACTTACGAGGATGGTCGAACAGTTGGAACGAGGCGAGCGCATTTAAGCCACTGGCAGGAACAATGGCAACCATTTTCCGATCCTCGAAATGCTAACGACGAGCTAAGGTTTATCGATTGGGATGGCGACGGAGGCAGGAACCCGGCTGTTTTTGTAGTCGATGACGTCTCAAAAAAATCATTCTCTCCACTCATGGTTCACATTGGCAACATGCGTAACGATGGGGCTAGCAGGAAAGGTGAAAATTCTTGCCCTGGAAGTTTCGCTATTTCAGAGCTATCGCGCCTTAATCCGATAATATTGGATTATTTGAGCAGGTATTCAGACATTTCTGGCACGCACCTTTTGCCTCAATACCATTGTGCGGCAGATCGGCCGTTTTTTACTAGTCTTCCGACTACCTATGTATCTATCATGAGCGACCTACATGCTGAATGGAAGACATCTGCTAAACACTCAGTGGCAACGTTTCAGGAGATAAGGGGAAATCGCTTTCGAGCGCCAATTTCGCCGCCAAGCAATCACGACGCAATATCATTTGGGCCGGTCGCCGAAACTGCGTATCGAGTTCTCGAAAGCTCTCTACGCGTAAAGCGCAGAGCTTTCAGAGATAGACCACATGACGCCATGATCGAAATCATAGATAAGGGAGAACACAGCTTCGAGGTAGAGGTTAGTTATGTATTTCCTCTTAACCCCATACTTGCTAGAGTTTATGGTGCGAAGAACGCAGTTATCCGACAAACGGCGCGACGTCGAGCATATAACTTTGGAAAGAATGATTAGACGAGCTCGAATCATCCCACTACCTAAGGCAAGAATTGTCCATCTACTTTTGCAACAATGCGCTGGCAATCTCATGCTCGTAATTACATTTTCGCTTACGGCATTGTTTGCCGTTGGTGGCTTTGCAATCGACACGGCACTTTACCTATTAAAGCGCGAACAAGTCCAAACAATCGCCGAAAGCATCGCCATGGCTGCTGCTCTTTCTTTGCCAAATAGAATAGCCACGGATAAAGCTGCCAAAGAATGGTATGAAGCCCTTCGCATAATCGATGGTCGCGAGTTCTTGCCCTCAGCGCAGAGGAATTCTGGCCTACTTTCTGTATCCTTTGACGACAACGCCGCATTAGTAGACGAAGTCACGCCTTACGTAGTTAAGTCTGTAACGGTAAGTATAAATGTAAACTTCCGCCCAAAAATCTTTCCCATACCGGGCTTCGATCGGGTTATCTCAATAGTCGGCCAGGCTACTGCTCAACTAAAGCCTACTGATATTTTTTTAGTCTTTGAGAATAGCGCGTCGTTCTACAAAGAGTCCGAAGTGCGGCAAGACGAGCCCTTTTACCGTCATTTCGCGCAAACTAGAAATCGCCCAGATTTAGCTACCGCCTACAGTGGACAGTGTTTTAGCGAATCTTTTACAAATTTTAAGAAAGGAGCGCTTCTCTTATACGATGTGCTTTCTCAAATTGGCACTTTTCGCGTAGGCGTTATCACTACAACCTCGCGAACTGGCTCGCCCTTTATGCTGGCTGATCTTGGAAAGACGAGCTTAAAAGTTTCTGAGCTCGAGTTTGCAGGAGACCAAGCCGACTTTCATTCGACTCGCTGCGCCATGCAAACGTCACTTCCGCGCTTTAACGTGCCAGAAAATCCAAATTCCACAAACGGCGTATGGAAGTCGCGGCGCAACCTGTCGCCGTTGTTGATAAATCCATATGGAGGAAATTTGGGGATGAACGAACTGACACCTCTTCTTACCCGCGAAGCTCTGTGGATAACTCAAGCTGGCTATTCTACGGATGCTGCCTTCATTCACCCGCGGTATTACTATAACGACCCTACTCAAGCTATAAGGCTAGCGGCTAAGGTTTTACATGGCTCAAGGCGAGACGACAATTTGCCTGTAGGAAATCGCTTCATAATACTCCTAACCGATGATGCTGGAAGCGCACAAACGAGCAACACTTTAAGTGAAGCAACTTTGCCACAATACTGTTCCCTAGTGCGGCAAGAACTAGAGCGGCGCGAAACGGACGATGACCTTGAATATATGGAAGATTTAAAACTGGGCATACTTTATTTTGGCCATAAGGCCGAACTCTTGCAGCACAGTTTTTTACCAAACTCTCCAAATGGCAAGGAAGTGGATGAAATGAGAAGGCTTTGCCATATTTCTCGCGTCGGAGATGGAGGAGTTTTTTTTAGCGAAACCTCGCCGTGGGTCGGTCTTTCGCAAGAAGATTTTATATTAAAAACCGCTCCACTCGTTGCGCTGTCGCTAAAGCAGGCGGAGCTAAGGCAATGAGTCGCACGCGCTTAATTTATTATCCGCTGTGCAACTCACATGGGCTTATAAACGTCGTAACTGTTGCTATCGCGCTGCCGTTGCTAATTTTGATACTAGCGGCGGC
The DNA here is from genome assembly GCA_020845775.1 of Deltaproteobacteria bacterium. Taxonomy (NCBI): domain Bacteria; kingdom Pseudomonadati; phylum Myxococcota; class Myxococcia; species Deltaproteobacteria bacterium. Next base: position 7,767 of record JADLFC010000133.1, on the reverse strand, counting down.
CGTAGATGTAATAAGGCTACCTATTATTCAGCAACAAATATACGGCGACGCACATGCTGCCTATGATATGCTTTTTTTTGGGAACGAGAGCAAAGGCAATAATGCTCCTAAGGAATTACTTGCAGGTAAGAGTTGGTGTATTCTAAAAACCCCAAACAATAGCCCCTATGATTGTCCGAGCTGCGATGACTTTGGAGTTGGCGTCTCTTGCTCCGGCGCAGCCGATTATGCGGCCGCTAAGATAGCGCTAAGAAACGCGGGAAATTTTCTTCTGTCTGAGTTAAGCGATAGCAGAGAGATGGCAATTTTTAGACATTCTCCGGAAGACATTAGAGTTCATTTGGCGGTTTACAATCTCCTTGTACCGCGCCGCGTAAAATCTAACCGCATTGTCGGCAAGGAACTAGTCGCCGAATTTGATTCTGCCGATGATGGAGGATCGCTCGACTATAGTCCCGACTTTGATGCGATAGTCAGAGGTCAATTCATAACTCCCAAAAATCGCCATCTGGGAATCTTGTTGGGCGATTTTCCAAGTGACAAACAAGGCGCCACAGACATTCCTATCGTCGTAATTAGCGTGGCTGTAAGAGTTAAACATATCTTTGGAATCACAGGTAAGCTAAGTTTAGGCGCAAATGCGAAGAAGACACCAGGCCACGATGGCAGTGTTATATTAGTGGTGAATATAGTAAGGCCACTAAGTAGACTAGCGCGACTGTCGGCAGCTATTTAGCGATTCTGGTTGAAAGAAAAAATAGGAACCAGATTTTTCTACAGTTCGCACCAAAACTACTAAAATACCCCCATAAAATCATATTGACAGTACGAAAATAGGGGGGTATTTTAGTAGGAGGGTGTTATTATGAAGCGTAACCAGTTAAAATTTCTATTAGAATGGCTAGGAAAGGAAAATCGTAAGCCCCTCATAATCCGAGGTGCTCGTCAGGTGGGTAAATCCACGTTGGTACGTCTATTTGCAGCCGAACAACACCTGCCTTTGCTTGAAGTGAATTTGGAGCGCTTTCCAGAGCTTGCTAGTGCCTTTTCCGCCATGGATCCTAGGAAGCTAATCAACCAACTCGAAGCGTTGCCGCAAATGGACTCTATCGTGCCTAGTTCGCTATTGTTTTTGGATGAGCTTCAGGCAATACCAGAAGCCATTCCCGCACTAAGGTACTTACATGAGGAGATTAAAAAGATTCCCATCATTAGTGCCGGCTCCTTGTTAGAGTTTGCCCTAAGAGATCATAATTTCTCTATGCCCGTGGGTAGAGTTCAATATCTTCACATGGGGCCAATGACCTTTTGCGAATTTTTAGAGGCACTGGAAGAATATAAGCTTAGGAAAGAAATAGATACTTATGAAGTGGGCAAGGAAATAAATGCCATTGCGCATAAACGCCTATCGGAGTTGCTTCGCAATTATTTATTTGTGGGCGGAATGCCGGAAGCAGTAGAAATTTTTGCAAAAACTAGAAAGTTCACAGAAGTTAAGGAAGTTCACAGCTCCATTATAGATACTTACCGCGAGGATTTCCCCAAGTATTGTGGGTCGAGAAATCTAAGTCGCATAGTTCACATTTTTAATTTTGCCGCAAAAAACGTGGGAACAAAGGTCAAATACGCTCACTTCTCCCGCGAGGAACAAAGCTCGACCATAAAGACCGATATTGAACTGCTTAGCATGGCACGTGTTATTTCTAAAGTTACTCACAGCCATTGTTCGGGCTTACCTCTCCAAGCAGATGTTGAGGAAAAAATCTACAAACTGCTTTTTTTAGATATTGGCCTTATGAATGCTGTATGTGGACTTAAGTGGGATAGCCTTTCGCACTTTGATAACCTTCGCTTAATAAACGAAGGTGCCATCGCTGAACAATTTATAGGGCAGCATTTACAATATTTAATTTTCCCGGACGTAAACCGCGAGCTTAATTATTGGATCAGAGAGCGGAAAACGTCCAACGCCGAGGTGGACTTTGTTGTGTCTTTTCACGGCAAGATTATTCCCATCGAGGTTAAGTCTGGCAAAGGCGGAAGTTTAAGATCGCTTCATCAGTTTATGGGAGAAAAGAAGGCCCCTTTAGCAGTGCGTTTCTACGCCAACTCACCCGCTAAAGAACGCATAGAAACGACTATTCAAAAGGAAAAAAAGAACATAAACGTTAATTACGATCTAATCTCCCTACCGCTCTACCTCGTAGAAAAACTCCCCGACATCGTAGCTGACAAGTAGCGATTCTGGTTGAAAGAAAAAGATCAATATTACCTATCTCGCTCCGAAACCAGATAGGACCGCTGGAACAGTTTTTAGCAGTAATTCAAAATCCTTCTTAAGTGACCAATTGTCGATATATTCTAAATCTAGTGAGGCCCAAGTTTCAAAGTCTTGAATTTCGTTCCGCCCGCTCGTTTGCCATATACATGTTAGCCCTGGCCGCATGCTTAGGCGTCGTCGATGTTTGCGAATGTAGAGGGAAACCTCTTCCGGCAACGGTGGCCGTGGCCCAACGAGACTCATATCTCCTTTAAGCACGTTTATTAACTGCGGCAACTCGTCAATGCTAAGTCGGCGAATCCATTTGCCAACGCGAGTAATGCGGGGGTCGTTGCGAATTTTAAAAACCGGCCCATTCATCTCATTTCGAGAGACCAACTCTCCTAGCTGCTTCTCTGCGTCTTTAATCATGGATCTAAATTTTAGCAAAACAAAAGTCCGCCCGTTTAGGCCCATGCGCCTTTGCTTAAAAAATATTGGGCCTGAGCTATCTAATTTAATACAAAACGCAACTGCTAACATCAATGGCGCTAACAGCAGCAGCAGTAATGTAGAAATGCCCATATCCACTAGGCGTTTGGTAAAGAGCGCCCAACTATCCCCCGGAGCGGGCTGATAATGGATTAAGGGCAAAGAGCCGAAATAACTAGTGTCCGATTTAATAATCCCAAGGCTAAAAAGATCCGCTGCCAGTGTAACGTGAATGCCCTCGTCTACGGCGATCTCCGCCAAATCCTCAATAGCTGCTAGATTGCGACTTACTTCCGTAAACAACACTTCATCCACAGCATATTTTTTTAGAGCTACTTCAAAAGTTTTCTTTGTCGCGACAACTCGTGCGGGAAGGTCGTAAACAAAAGACGCGCTTTGCTTTTCGATCATTTCTTGGCCCCCCGCTGGCGACGATCCCACTTTGAGCACACTTGACTTGCCTTGAGAACCCATGTGGACAAAACCAACGACGCGCACTCCTAGTTCTGGCTGTCGCATAATTTCTAAATATACTTCTCGCGCTTGCTTCCCAGTTCCTGCTATTAGCAAATTGCGAAAATTTTTTCCGCGGATTCTCCAATAACGCAAGAGCCGTAGCATTGAGTATCGCTCGATTAACAAGCCAACGCCACACAAGAAGCAATAGACTCCAACAAAGCTTCTACTTAAATCTAGCTTGAGTAAGTACAACACGGAACCAACGCACAAGAACACTAAGAGAGACGAGAAACTGGCCATGCGAATGAGCTGAAGCACCGAACTAAAGCGCATGCTTCGATAAGCTCCCGATAGAGAAAGTATAGCGTTAAAGAGCGGCAGCGATACGCCTAGCACTATGAAATAGTCACTAATCTCTCCGAGAGCGTGCAGTTTTTTGGGTGAAGCAAAAGTTAATGGGGCAATCAGACTTAGCAAAGAATCGCGATAAAAATACGCCGCAAAAAAAGCTAATATTACAATGGCGTTATCCCCAATTCTCTCGAGGAGTGACACCAGGCGCCAATGAGTTTTTAGCATCTCTTAAAAATTTCCTTTCGCATCTATAAACATAAAAAGGGCTAGAGATTGCTATAAGCGGGATTCTGTCTAAGCACGATCATTCCTCTAAGCGACGGAACCCGAAAATTCTCATAGCGAGCAGCTACGAGCAGCCCGACAAAAGCACTGCCCTGAAGCAGTCCCTCGCAGAGCGTGCTGATTTTCCTATTTTGTCTTGCACTTGCTGAGGTTTACCAAGCCGCTAGAGTTACCTCTAACGCTGGTGGGCTCTTACCCCACCGTTTCACCCTTACTATTCCAAGATACTACCTAAGTAGCCTAGAACGCAGCCAACAAGTTGGCGACTTCTAACTCTCTTGAAAAGCGGTTTATTTTCTGTGGCACTATCTTTGGGTCGCCCCAAGCTGCCGTTAGCAGCCAACATGCTCTATAGTGTCCCGACTTTCCTCAGTAGCGCGAAAGCGCACTACCGCGATCGCGCGCCAATCTCTAACCTCCAAACATTCTCGCAGCTTGCGAAAAAATTGTCCAGCAAATTAGCGCGCTATATGCTCTTATGCAGTGTCGTCGTGCCTCAATCCCTTTCTAGCATCATAGACGCCGCCATAGCACCCGCCGCACAGACGCTTATCAAGCCTCGTCTCGCGCACCGCCGCTTAAGCTCATTAGCTAGGGTTGTCACCATGCGCCCACCGGTCGCGGCAAATGGGTGCCCTATGGCGATAGAGCCACCTAAGACATTAAGTTTGGTCCTGTCGAGCGGCCCCACCCTTAGATTAGAGGCGCTTTCTTTCGACTCCGAACTCCATCCCTCTTCCCAAGCCTTAATATTAGCAACCACTTGCGCGCCAAACGCCTCATGTATCTCGATTAAATCAAAATCGCTAAACGTTAAACTATTTCTAGCAAGCAATTTAGGGACAGCCACGGCCGGAGCCATCAACAAGCCTAAGGCTGGATCTATTGCTGCATACTGATAGTCGGAAATATACGCGAGAATCTCCCTGCCCTCTTTTTTTGCCCTCTCTTCGCTCATTAAGATCAGGGCCGACGCGCCGTCTGTAAGTGCGCTGGCGTTTCCGGCGGTAATAGTGCCTTGTGGAGAGCGGTCAAAAACGGGTTTTAAGGCCGCAAGTTTTTCGAGCGAGGTATCGGGGCGAATCAGCAAATCTCTTTCCACTCCTCCGAGCGGCTCAATTTCAGCCGTTAACCTTTTATCTTCTGTGGCAGCAAAGGCATTTTTGTGACTTGCGAGCGCTATCTCGTCCTGCACCTTCCTAGGGATACCCATCTCCTTAGCGGTTATCTCCATGTGCTGGCCCATAGTTAAGCCTGTTGACGGTTCGGTCACTGCTGGAGGACGAGGCATTAAATGTCGAGGACGAAGTTTACAAACTAATTTTGCGCGCTCAATTGGTGCACGCGTGCGAAAGAGTTCTAGGAAAATCTTAGACACCTGTTTTCCAAAAGTCAGGCTAGGATTCGACATCGACTCACTTCCACCTGCAATCGCACAGGTGCTTAAACCCAAGCGAATTCGCTCAGCAGCGGACGTAATAGCTACCAAGCCAGAGATACAGTTGTTTGAGACTGAATGAGCATAAATATTTTTTTTAAGTCCCGCCTCAAACAAAATCTCGCGCGCCCAGTTTGGAGTTGTTGGATCTAAGAGAACAGAGCTAAAGATAAATTCATCTATTGCATCTTGCTTAAGATTAAACCTCGTAACTATTGCCTTTAAGACATGAGCTCCTAAATTTTGAAACGAATAATCCTTAAATGCCCCCCCAGCCTTGACAAATGGCGTTCTAATGCCTCCAATAATAGCCACTCTATGCAAACTCATAAAAATTCTCCCGCAAAGACGCGCGTTAATCATTCTTACTCTTGCCAGTAGGCAAGCTTCTTGGCAAGGACAACTTTTAAGTTATGATTGAAGATAAGTTTCCCAAATTTGAAGGCGATTACGCAGTTTTTGGTGGCACTTTCGACCCCATCCACGAGGGCCACATAGCGGTCATTAGGAACCTCCTAGAAAACTACGATCTCGTAATACTGGCAGTTACTTCTCAAAACCCCTGGAAAGTCACCGCGCCGACTACCATGTTTCACAGAGTGAGGATGATAGAGCTAGTTTTAACCACAGAGAAGTTGCCCGTCTTTCACGACAAGAATCGACGAGGCATTTGGATATGCACTAGGGATTACGTTTACGTCGAAGATTTGGTGAAAGAACTGCGAAAGTATCTTCCTGGACAAATTCATTGGGCAGTCGGCAAAAAGGATGCTGAGGATGTAAAAAAGTGGCGAAACGTCGATAAGCTTAGCCTAGACATAATCTGTGTAGACACAGGCATACCAATCGACTCAACACATGTCCGCCAGAGCAAACATAGCTCATATCCCTGCGTGGAGTCTTACATAAGAGAACACGGTCTTTATGACGAGTCGTAAAACTAATACAATCTCTTAAGCCACACTCTCCTTAAAAAAGCTCTTTTAACCGTAGCATCCTTACTGCACAACCTTGAATCCAGTTGGCGCAGCAGGTGGTATGGAATCAATCGTCCCAGTAGGCGGGAGTCTCCAGGTGCCCGCAGAGCTTGCAACGTATACATAGCGCGTATGCGGATTAACAGATATGGAATCAATGTTTAAGGGGCTCAAATTCCCAGAGATATCGGCAAACGTATTACCACCGTTCGTTGACATGAAGACAGATTGAGAAACGTTAATGGAACTACGCTTAACACTCACATAAACTATTTCTGGATTGGCAGGATCTACTGCGACAGCTCTGGCACCTATATTTACTAAACCATTAGCGGCATTTTTTAATGTGATGCTGCTGCCGCTTATAACGTAAAGTCCCTTGTCTCCAGCAGCTACGAATATTTTGTCGGGGTTGCTAGGATGAATAGTAATACCTCTAATATCGTTTGAAACCACCGCAGGGTAGGAGCTTGGCCATGTCTTGGCAGCATCAGTCGATTTATAAATCGTACCGCCACTAATAGAATAAACGGTGTTTCCGTTGCCTGGATACATAGCAACAATGCGTCGTCCAACCGGAGCCCAAGCAGCCCCTTTGTTTGTGCTCTTAAGATTGTCGGCATAAACAATCTCAGGGTCTTGGGGATTAAAGGCTATGAATTGGAAAATGCCATCTGCATTAATACCTCTTCTTTTGGTCTCTGCTTTAGTAGTCCACGTCGCCCCATTATTATTGGATACTGCTATAATTTGACCGTCTTGTTGAGTTTTTTCATCTTCATCGACTTTCCCGTTTCCATTAAGATCTTTACCCGCACCGGGATTAGGCCCAATCCCAACAACAATAGTTTGAGATCCCGCAGACGGGTCGAAAGATCCGGCGTAGGAACGAATATTTAAAACAGTGTCGGGACGAGCTCCGTTATATGAAAAAGAACTGCCTCCGTCCGTCGTGATCCAGCCACCGTAATCATTAGCTAGCAACATAAACCTAAGGGAATTGTTCTTGTCCCATACGAACGGAGCCGTGTGGGCTGCCATAGGCTGGTCTCCAACATGACCGCCAGTATACCCCGCGTTAGAATACCGCCAATTAGGACCTCCATCAGTGCTTTTAATAACATAGTGGTTAAAACCTCCTACAGCCAAAGCAATATTTCTATCAGTCGGGTGTGGCGCAGTAGGGCTTATATGCCAATTCTCACGGCCTTCTTTACCCCAGATACCGTGTCCCGAACCAGTTACCCACCCACTACTGTTTTTTTCATCCATGCTTACTGGCTCGTCCCAATGGGCTCCGGCATCATGAGTGTAATAATAGGTCGCGGATTTTTCGGAATAATCATAGTGATACAAACTAAGATAAAGATAATTCGGATCGGCCGGACTAATGGCGATATGCAGGGCTGGAAATCCGCTGAAATTGGCCGCCGGAGTGAAGTTGCCATTAAGAGATGTGAAGTTTATTCCTCCGTCAGTGGATTTGAAGACACCTTTATCGT